>CAZEPO010000023.1:0-16944 GCA_964514125.1 uncultured Lachnospiraceae bacterium | reverse complement strand
AGATACTTGAAAAATTCCAGTTTGATACACTTCCGGTCAGCTGTGAACCGTATGGCTGCGGTCATATCAATCAGACTTATCTGGTTGTGTGTGAGAGCGGACGCAGATATATTCTGCAGAAGATCAATCAGCATGTATTCCCAAATGTGCAGGCTCTGATGAAGAACATTGCATTGGTGACAGCGCATTTAAGAACAAAAGAATCCGACGAGAGAAGTGTACTGACGCTGATTCCGACTAGGAGCGGGGATGCGTATCTGGAAGAAAACAAAGAATACTGGAGAGTTTACAAATTTGTTGAGGATTCTCTTTGTCTGCAGCAGGCAGAGACAGAGGAAGACTTTTATCAGAGTGCTTCTGCTTTCGGAAAGTTTGAAGATGAATTGAAGGATTTTCCGATTGATCAGTTATATGAAATCATTCCGAACTTCCATAATACACCGGATCGATACCGCATATTCCATGAAGTTTTGGAAAAAGATGTTATGAATCGGGCAAAAGATGTGGAAAAAGAGATCCGGTTTGTGTTAGAGCGCGAAAAAGAAATGGCAACCCTGCAGCGTATGCGCGATACTGGGGAGCTTCCGGTCCGCGTAACACACAATGATACAAAGCTGAATAACGTACTGCTTGATGCAGAGACGAGAAAGGCACTGTGTGTCATCGATCTGGACACCGTAATGCCGGGTCTGAGTTTGTATGATTATGGTGATTCCATACGTTTTGGAGCAGCTACCGCAGCAGAAGATGAAAAAGATCTGTCCAAAGTAGAGATGAGTCTGGAGAAGTTCCAGACCTATACCAAAGGCTTTATGCAGGCATATCCGGGTCTGACCGAGAAGGAAAAAGAAATGCTGCCGATGGGGGCAAAGACCATGACACTGGAGTGCGGCCTTCGTTTCCTGACCGATTATCTTGACGGCGATCATTATTTTGCAACGCACTATGATGGACAGAATCTGGATCGCTGCAGAACACAGTTTAAGCTGGTTGCCGATATGGAAGATAAATGGGTGCGTATGCACGAAATCGTAAAAGAAGAACAGGACAAACTTGTCGCAAAAAATTGCTATTGACACTGAAAAAAATCCGCAGTGGTTAAAAAATTGCGGTCGATTGCAAACATGTCCAGACCTCCTTGTGATATAATAAAACCATCTTAAAGAGATCGTAAATCAAAAGGAGGAAGAAACATGAAAAAAAGATTAGTAGTTTTGACAGCAGCTCTTGCAGTATCCGCTCTCGGTATGACAGCTGGTGCAGAAGAATCCAAAGGTGTGATCGGTGTAGCAATGCCGACACAGGATCTTCAGAGATGGAACCAGGACGGCGAGAACATGAAAGCTCAGCTCGAAGAGAAAGGCTACACAGTAGACCTTCAGTTCGCAGGCAATGACGTAGCTACTCAGGTTTCTCAGATCGAGAACATGATCGCTAACGGAGATCAGCTGCTTGTTATCGCTTCTATCGAAGGTGATTCTCTCGGAACAGTTCTTGCACAGGCAAAAGAAGCTGGTATTCCGGTTATCGCTTATGACCGTCTGATCATGAACACAGACGCTGTTTCCTATTATGCAACATTTGATAACTATCTGGTTGGTAAGACACAGGGTGAATACATTGTTGACGCTCTTGATCTTGAGAACGCAGATGGCCCGTTCAACATCGAGATGGTAACAGGTGACCCGGGTGACAACAACGTAAACTTCTTCTTCGGCGGTGCTATGGACGTTCTTCAGCCGTACATCGACGAGGGCAAACTGGTTGTTCCGTCCGGACAGATGACAAAAGACGAAGTTGCTACAGCTAACTGGGCAACAGACGCTGCACAGTCCAGATTCGAGAATATCCTTTCTTCCAACTATGCAGATGGCACAACACTTCATGCAGTACTTGCTTCCAACGACTCTACAGCACTCGGTGTTGTAAATGCTCTGGCAGCTAACTACACAGGTGAATATCCGATCATCACTGGTCAGGACTGTGATATTGCAAACGTTCCGCACATCGTAGATGGAACACAGGCTATGTCCGTATTCAAAGATACACGTACACTGGCATCCAAGGTTGTTGAGATGGTTGATGCGATCATGACAGGATCTGAAGCTCCGGTTAACGATACAGAGACATACGACAACGGCACAGGCGTTATCCCGTCCTTCCTTTGCGAGCCGGTTGCTGTAACAATCGAAAACTACGAAGAAATCCTGATCGATTCCGGATACTATTCAGCAGACGATATCAAATAATTGATCAAAAACGAATCGAAATCATAAAGTTTCATACAGGCGGGCCCTTTCGCCCGCCTGTTAAGTTTGGAGGGAGCAATTTTGGCAAAGATACTGTTGGAAATGAAGAATATCACCAAAACATTCCCTGGTGTAAAAGCACTTGACAATGTAAATCTCAAGGTAGAAGAGGGTGAGATCCACGCGCTCGTCGGTGAAAATGGTGCCGGCAAATCTACTCTGATGAATGTCCTCTCCGGTGTATA
Source organism: uncultured Lachnospiraceae bacterium (assembly GCA_964514125.1). Classification (GTDB taxonomy): domain Bacteria; phylum Bacillota; class Clostridia; order Lachnospirales; family Lachnospiraceae; genus Choladousia. The sequence continues at coordinate 14,450 of CAZEPO010000023.1, read as the reverse complement.
TCCGTTTGGCTCCTATGAAGGTGACATTATCTACAATGGAGAGGTCTGCAAGTTTCACCACATCAAAGAGAGTGAAGCAAAGGGAATTGTAATTATTCACCAGGAACTGGCACTGATTCCATATATGTCAATCGGTGAGAACATGTTCCTTGGAAATGAACGAGGAAAAAAAGCTGCGATCAACTGGGATGAAACCTATGGTGAAGCAGAAAAATATATGCGCCAGGTAGGTCTGAAGGAATCTTCAAGAACACTGGTCAAGGACATTGGTACCGGCAAGCAGCAGCTGGTCGAGATCGCAAAGGCACTGGCGAAAGATGCAAAGCTGCTGATTCTGGATGAGCCGACTTCATCTCTGAATGAATCTGATTCAAAGGCACTGCTGGATCTTCTTTTGAAATTCAAAAAAGAGGGAATGACCTGTATCATCATCTCACATAAGCTCAATGAGGTTTCCTATGTAGCGGATAAGATCACTGTTGTCCGTGACGGTTCTACAATCGAAACACTGACAAAGGGTGTAGATGAGTTTACCGAAGACCGTATCATCAAGGGTATGGTTGGCCGTGAGATCGCAGACCGTTTCCCGAAGCGTCCGGGTGTAAAGATTGGCGATGTCAGCATGGAAGTCAGGAACTGGACCGTACATCATCCGCTTTATACAGAACGAAAAGTAGTGGATAATGTGTCGATCAAAATACATAAAGGTGAGGTAGTTGGTATTTCCGGACTGATGGGTGCCGGACGTACAGAACTGGCGAAGAGTATTTTCGGCAGAAGCTACGGAACCAATATTTCAGGTACCTTATTACTCAATGGCGAAGAAGTACATCTGAAAAATGCCAAGGATGCGATCAAACATAAGCTTGCATACGTAACAGAGGACCGTAAGGGCGATGGTCTGATCCTGAGCAATCCGATCAAGATCAATACGACACTCTCCAATCTGGAGGCAGTCAGTGAAGGTATCGTGATCGACAAGGACAAAGAGTATGCGGTTGCAGTAGAATACAAAGAAAAACTCAAGACCAAGACACCGTCTGTTGAACAGAATGTAGGCAACCTCAGCGGAGGCAACCAGCAGAAAGTCTTACTGGCGAAATGGATGTTCGCAGATCCGGATGTACTGATCCTGGATGAACCGACCAGAGGTATCGATGTCGGTGCGAAATATGAGATTTACTGCATCATCAACGATCTGGTAGCGGCAGGCAAATCCGTTATCATGATTTCTTCGGAGCTTCCGGAGGTTCTTGGTATGTCAGATCGTATCTATGTAATGAATGAGGGCAAGATTGCCGGTGAACTGACACAGGCAGAGGCATCTCAGGAAAAAATCATGGCATGTATCTTAAAATCAAGTGCCAGGTAAAGGAGAGTAAGGAATGAATAGCGCAAAAGTAAAAGAATTTGTACAGAAATATACCATGATTCTTGTCCTGATTCTTGTGACCCTGTTCTTTACATGGGGTACCCAGGGCAAGATCCTTCTTCCGCAGAATATCAATAACCTGATTTCACAGAACGCATATGTATTTATCCTGGCAACAGGTATGCTGCTCTGTATCCTCACAGGCGGCAACATTGACCTTTCCACAGGTTCTGTTGTATGTTTCACCGGTGCCATCGGCGGCATCATGATGGAGAATATGGGACTTCCAATCCCGCTTGCAGTCATTGCAGTTCTGCTGCTCGGTACCCTGATCGGTGCATGGCAGGCATTCTGGATCGCATTTGTACGTATTCCTCCGTTTATCACAACACTGGCAGGCCAGCTGGTATTCCGCGGCCTTTCCAACGTGGTACTTGGCGGTAAGACACTTCCGATCAAATCCGAAACCTTCGCAAGACTGTTCGGCGGCGGTGCAAACTGCTACGTTCCGGATTTCCTTGGCGGCGGTGCAGAAGGGCTCAACCGTGTAGCAATGGCAGTCGGCATTATCGCATGTGTCGCTTACATCGCAATCACAGTACGCGGACATATGAACCGTGTGAAAAAAGGATACGAGACAGGCAATGTTGCAGCAATGTACGCAAAGGTTGTTATTCTCTGTGCAGTGATCATGTTCGTATCATGGAAGCTGGCACAGCACAAAGGTATTCCGACTTCCCTCGTATGGGTACTTATCGTTGTTTTGGTTTATGGCTATATCACAAGCAAGACAACAATCGGCCGTTATTTCTATGCAGTGGGCGGCAACGAAAAAGCGACGAAGCTTTCCGGTATCAATACCAACATGGTTTACTTCTTTGCATATACCAACATGGGATTCCTTGCAGCACTCGCAGGTATGCTTACAATCGCACGTATGACATCCGCACAGCCGACTTATGGTCAGAACTATGAGATGGATGCGATCAGCTCCTGCTTCATCGGCGGTGCCTCTGCATATGGCGGAGTCGGTACCGTACCGGGCGTTATCATTGGTGCAGTCCTGATGGGTATCATCAACCAGGGTATGTCCATCATGGGTACAGACCAGAACATGCAGAAGGTAGTCAAAGGTCTTGTACTTTTGGCAGCAGTTATCTTTGATGTTGTGAGCAAAAAGAAATCCAACTAAGTGATTTTAGACATAATCAATAATCAATGATTCATAAATGAATGAAATTTGTGAAAATAAGAAAAAGATAAGACGAATCTGAAATTCTATTTGATTTTTTGCAGTAAATAGAGTATTTTAATTTTGGATGACAAAGGCGTTCCGTAAATAAAAGACTGGAACGCCTTTTGTATATAACAAAAAATGAATAAGTCATTTTACAATCTGTGAAACAGGTGAGATACTTAAGAAAGTCGGAGAGAGGAAGAGAGGAATAAGACCATGAGTGAACGGGTAAATATTTCAGAGATTTTCGGCGAAGATGTGTTTGGTGACAAGGTCATGCAGGAACGCCTTCCGAAAAAAGTATATCGTGCGCTGAAGAAGACCATTGAAGAGGGAACCGATCTGGATCTTGCGACAGCCGATGTGATCGCAGCAGCGATGAAGGATTGGGCGATCGAAAAAGGCGCGACACACTATACACACTGGTTTCAGCCACTGACCGGCGTGACCGCCGAAAAGCATGATTCCTTCCTGACAGCTCCGAATGAAGACGGAACGGTGCTGATGGAATTTTCCGGTAAAGAGCTGATCAAGGGTGAGGCAGATGCTTCCTCATTTCCGTCCGGCGGTCTCAGAGCAACCTTTGAGGCCAGAGGCTATACTGCGTGGGACTGCAGTTCTCCTGCATTTGTCCGCCACTATGATGAGGGAAGTGCTGTTCTCTGTATTCCGACTGCGTTTTGTTCCTACACCGGAGAGGCACTGGATCAGAAAACACCGTTGCTGCGTTCGATGGAGGCGGTCAATGTACAGGCAATCCGACTGCTCCGTCTGTTTGGCAATACAACCTCACGAAAAGTTACACCGTCTGTCGGTGCAGAGCAGGAATATTTCCTGATCGATGAGAAAAAATTTAAACAGAGAAAAGACCTGATCTTTACAGGACGGACGCTGTTTGGTGCGATGCCGCCGAAGGGGCAGGAACTGGATGATCATTATTTCGGTGCTCTGCGCCCGCGCGTGGCTTCTTTTATGCATGATGTGAATATTGAACTCTGGAAACTTGGTGTGCTGTCTAAAACACAGCACAATGAGGTGGCACCGGCTCAGCATGAGCTTGCACCGATCTACACACAGGCGAATCTGGCTGCGGACCACAATCAGATCATCATGCAGACACTCAAACGAGTGGCACGCAGCCATGGTCTGAAATGTCTGCTTCATGAAAAACCATTTGCCGGAGTCAATGGATCAGGCAAGCACAACAACTGGTCATTGACCACGGATGACGGCATCAATCTGCTTGATCCTGGCAAGACACCGCATGAAAATCTGCAGTTTTTGCTGGTGCTGACCTGTATTTTGAAAGCGGTTGATATTCATGCAGATCTGCTTCGGGAATCTGCGGCAGATGCTGGCAATGACCACCGACTGGGTGCGCATGAAGCACCGCCGGCGATCATTTCTGTCTTCCTCGGCGATCAGCTGGAGGATGTGCTGGCACAGATGATGAGTACAGGTACAGCGACCCATTCGATTCGCGGCGGTGTACTTGAGACTGGTGTAAAGACGCTTCCGAACGTGGCGAAGGATGCGACAGACCGCAACCGTACCTCACCGTTTGCATTTACCGGTAACAAGTTTGAATTTCGTATGGTCGGCTCCAGAGATTCGATCGCAGAATCGACAGTAGTCCTGAATACGATCGTGGCAGAGGCGTTCAGTGAGGCCTGCGATGTGCTGGAGCAGGCAGATGACTTTGATGCAGCGCTGCATGATCTGATCCGGCAGTATGCGAGCGAACATCAGAGAATTGTATTCAGCGGCAATGGATATTCACAGGAATGGGTTGAGGAAGCACAGCGAAGAGGCCTTCCGAACATCCGCTCCATGGTAGATGCAATTCCGGCACTGGTGACGGATAAGGCAGTTGCACTGTTCGAAAAATTTGGAGTATTTACAAGGACAGAGTTGGAATCCCGCGTTGAGATCCAGTATGAATCCTATGCGAAGCTGATCAATATCGAAGCGCGTGCTATGATCGATATTGCAAGCAAACAGATCATTCCGGCTGTCATCAAATACACGAAAAGCCTTGCAGATACGGTGAATGCGGTAGCAGCGGCTGGCGTAGAGGCCTCTGTTCAGATCGAGCTGCTTGCAGAGACAAGTGCACTGCTTTCGGATACTAGAGTGGCGCTTGCGAAGCTGACAGATGTCTTAGCTGCTGCTTCAGAAAAGGCAGAGGGAGAAGAACAGGCGCGATACTTCCATGATGTCGTGATGCCGGCGATGTGTGAGCTGCGTGAACCGGTCGATCAGCTTGAGATGATCGTAGATAAAGAAATGTGGCCGATGCCATCTTATGGAGATTTGATATTTGAGGTATAACATACAAAAAACCCTTCCGCGGATTCCGGGAGGGTTTCTTTGTATATAATTTAGAAAGGGAGGATACCGGATCGCAACTCCGGCACAATTATGAAAAAGTTTTGTAACTTGCTATGAATATAGTATAGGAAAAAGAAGTGAAGAAAACATGATGGGAAAATAACAATTTATTGAATGAAACGTGAATAAATTGTAAACACAAAGTTTTGGTCATATTTCACAATTATGATTGATTTTTTTGAATAACTATATTAAAATAATACCAGTCGGGTAATTGTGTCCAAAAATGTCCCGAAAAAAGAAGTGTTTTTTGGTTAGTACCGTGAAAAACAATGGGATTGCAGACAGAGTGAGAAGGTAAAGGAGGAACACAGGTGATATCAAATCAGGTTTTACAGTCGACATTAGATGGTTTGAAGGGGATCAGCAGAGTAGATTTGTGTGTATTAGATACAGAAGGCATTATGCTTGCGACGACATTTCCGGAAGCAGAGGAGTTTCGGGATTCTGTTTTGAGTTTTGTTGGTTCACCGGCTGACAGTCAGGTGGTTTCTGGATGTCAGTTTTTTAAAGTATTTGACGAGCATCAGTTAGAGTATATTCTGCTGGCGAACGGCAACAGTGACGATGTGCATATGGTTGGCAAGATCGCAGCGTTTCAGCTCCAGAACCTTCTGGTAGCGTACAGAGAACGTTTCGACAAGGACAACTTTATCAAGAATCTTCTGCTAGACAATCTGCTTCTGGTCGATATTTACAACCGTGCCAAGAAGCTTCATATTGATACAGAGGCACGCCGCGTTGTATTTATTCTTGAGATCAATCATGAGAAGGAAAACAGTTCACTGGAGAATGTGCGTGCACTGTTCAGTTCACGTTCCGGTGATTTCATCACAGCAGTGGATGAGAAGAGTATTATTATCGTGAAGGAGATTGGACCGCAGGAAGGCTATCCGGAGATGGAGCGTATCGCAGAGACGATCCTCGATTCACTCGACGAAGAGAAGCGTCAGGATGCACTGGTTGCTTATGGTACGATCGTCAATGAGATCAAAGAAGTATCCCATTCCTACAAAGAAGCCTGCATGGCATTGAACGTAGGCAAGATTTTCTTCGCAGAGCGTTCTGTGATCGCATACAGTTCACTTGGCATTGGACGTCTGATCTATCAGCTCCCGATTCCGCTTTGCAAGATGTTTATCAAAGAAATCTTTGACAGCAAATCGCCGGATGATTTTGATGAGGAAACATTGACAACGATCAACAAATTCTTCGAGAACAGCCTGAATGTTTCCGAGACATCCCGTCAGCTGTATATCCATCGAAATACATTGGTTTACCGACTGGATAAACTGCAGAAATCAACAGGATTGGATCTGCGTGTATTTGAGGATGCGATCACATTCAAGATTGCATTGATGGTTGTGAAGTACATGGAATATATGGAAAATCAGGAGTACTAATACCGCAGCGATAAGATCACATTGTCTACCACTTTTCGTGGTAGGCAATTTTCATGTATAGGAACCGTTTTTACGAAAGGATTCAACTGTATGAGTGAAAAGAATAAAGGCAATTTTTATATCTTATTGACCGCGTTTCTTTGGTCCACAGGAGGGCTTCTGATCAAGTATATTCCGGGCAATCCGGTGGCGATCAACGGCGCCAGATCCCTGATCGCGCTGCTTTTTTTCTTTTGCTATAAGAGAAGCATAAGAATAAAGTTCAATCGCTATATCGTGTCAGCGGCAGTCTGTCTGGTTCTGACCAATACCCTCTATGTGATCGCCAACAAAATGACGACCGCTGCGAATGCGATCGTTCTTCAGTATACGGCACCGCTGTTTGTGCTGATCTGGGACTGTATCTATCGAAGAAAAATGCCGAAAAAACAGCAGTGTCTTGTGGTAGTCATGGCATTTGCAGGTATGATTCTGTTTTTCTTTGATCAGCTGGATGGCGGTCAGATTTTGGGAAATCTGATCGCGATTGGGGCAGGGCTTTCTTTTTCGGGCGTATTTTTCATCAACTCCCTGCCTGAGGCCAGCAGTGAGGATGCGAGCATGCTTGCATTCTTTCTGTCATTTGTGATCAGCATTCCATTTCTTGGGGAGGTATGGCAAATGGACGGCCGGGCGATTGGCGCGCTCATTGTGCTCGGTGTATTCCAGGTGGGACTGGCCTATGTGCTTTTTGCCAAAGGTGCAAAACTGACAAGCCCGGTCAGTGCTTCGCTGATCGGACTTCTTGAGGCAATCCTGAATCCGCTGTGGGTATTTTTGTTTTATGGAGAAAAGGTGGGAAGGTTTGCACTTGCCGGAGCGGCCGTGATTCTTTTGGCTGTCATCTTGAATTCCATTACAGGAAAAGAAAAAGCAGACATTTGAGTTGCTGACGAAACGAGACAAAAAATTCCAGTTCATGCAAGGTCAAAAGAGTGTTGCAAATTCTGCCGGATTATATTAAATTATATTTATTACGATTATGAATGAGATTTAGGAGGAGCTGCGATGGCTTATTTACCGGAGGCGGAAGAAAATACAGCTATACAGGAAGCAGCGGATCCAAAAAGGGATAAGGGGGGCTTTGGCATTGGTTTTGTGACTGGTGCAGCAGCTGCCCTTATTTGCGTTTTTGTTTTCTTTGCGGGATGGTATATGGCACAGAGCGGCACTTTTGATTCTGGCCGGGAGGCTGAGACGGAAGTGCACGGTGCGGAAATATTGACAGACGGTGAAACGCTGTACAAATTAAATGAGATCCAGGCGATTATTGAAGCTTATTACTACGATGAAGTAGATGGCGAGGAACTTTCGGATGCGTTGTTTCGAGGAGCGGCAGCAGGCTTGGGCGACCCATATGCAGAATACTATTCCGTGGAAAAGCTTCAGTCTGTGATGGATGAGACGCGGGGCGAATATTATGGCATCGGTGTGACATTGTCTGAAAATCTGATCACAGGTGAGATCCTGGTCATGGAGGTCTATGAGGACAGTCCGGCTGATCAGGCAGGACTGCAAGTGGGGGATTCTATTTTGTCAGTCGAAGACCAGATCGTGCCGGAGGCGAATCTGTCGGATCTGGTAAGCTGTATCAAAGGAAAGGACGAGCCGTTTGTAATGCGGGTGTATCGGGAATCTTCCGGAGAGGAACTCGAGCTTACGATGCAGTGCGATGAGATTCTGGTGCAGCATGTACAGTATGAGATGAAGGAGAATCAGATTGGTTATATCCGTATCAGCGAGTTCAGTGAGGCTGCAGTTGCGCAGTTTCAGACTGCTCTGACAGAATTAAATCAGGCTGGCATGGAAAAACTATTCGTAGATTTGCGAAACAATCCTGGTGGACTGTTGGATTCAGTCTGTGATATACTGGATATGGTGCTGCCGAAAGGATTGATCGTATATACAGAGGATCGTGACGGCAATCGCAGGGACTATGAGTCGGAAGGCAAACCGATCGTGGACTGTCCGATCGCAGTGCTGGTCAATGGATATTCAGCCAGTGCATCAGAGATTTTTTCCGGTGCGGTTCAGGATTATGGACTGGGTCCGATCATGGGAACACAGACCTATGGAAAAGGAGTTGTGCAGAAAACGTATTCCTTATCCGATGGTTCCGCCTTCAAGATCACAGTGGAGAAGTATTTCACCCCGAAGGGGCAGGATATTGATGGAAACGGCATTACGCCGGATGTGCTCATCGAAGAGTCTGAGAACAGTTCAGAAGAGCTGTGTGAGTCAGATGCAGATGCAGATTTCGTTCTGGAGCAGGCGCTGGAGGCATTGAATACGTATAAAAAACAATAGAAAAAGAATGAAACATAGATGAAAACAGAGGAGAATGAAGAGAACATGGAAAATAAGATCATATTTCGTGAGATGCTGACGGAACTGAAGCATGCAGCGGATACATCCGGCAATATCATCTCCAAGGAGGAGATTCGGGAAATCCTGAAGACGATGCCGCTGGAGGAAGAACATTTTCAGCTGATATACAATTATCTCTCAGAACAGAATATTACAGTCGTAGATACCAAAGAGGAGGCCGAGGAGCAGCCGCAGGAGGAAGACAGAAGAAGTCTGTCGATCTACCTGGATGAGGTGAATCAGCTGGAAGAGGATCTTCTGGCAGATGAGCCGGAGATTTTGGAGCTGGCGGCGAAGGGCGATGAGGCAGCGCGCAGCAGACTCATCGATGAATATCTGCCGCGGATCTGTGAAATGGCAAGCGAATATGAGTGTGAAGAGGTTCCGGCAGAAGACTTGATCCAGGAAGGCAATCTGGGACTTCTGATGGCGTTGGAGACACTGAAGGAGCTGGAGTGTGCTGCAGATAGTACAGCAGACGGTTCTGATCAGAACCGTTATACACCGGCAGCCTGCCGCGCACATATCCTGAACAGCATTGGCAAAGCGATGGATGCGGCGATCAAGGACAGCAAAGAGGAACGCACGATGGGCGAGGGAATCGTCAGCCGCGTCAATCATTTGAACGAGGCGGTGCAAAATCTGGAGCGAGACCTGGAGCATAAGGTTTCAGCAGAGGAACTTTCCGCGTATCTGGAGATGCCGCTGGAGGAGATCAAAGATCTTCTGCGGATGTCCGGTGACCAGATCGAAATAGAAGGAAATGGCAAATGAAAAATTGCTCAGAAGTAAGCCTCAGTAGAGGTGGATTGAGATAGAGTAAGGCAGAATGACTGCCGGTATCAAAGAACAGGAGGAGATATCATGAAAAAAACAAAGATTATTTGTACAATGGGACCAAATGCAGACAACAGAGAACTGCTGAAGGCATTGGCAGAGAATGGAATGGATATTGCGCGATTTAACTTTTCACATGGTTCACATGAGGAACAGAAGGCACGCTTTGACCTCTTGAAGAGTGTGCGTGAGGAAGTGAAAAAACCGATCGCGATTCTTTTGGATACAAAAGGACCGGAAATCAGAACCGGTGTACTGAAAAACGGTGGTAAGGTTACTCTGAAGGAAGGTGCACAGTTTATCCTGACATCTGAGGAGATTGAAGGTGATGAGACAAGAGTCAGCCAGACTTATCCGCAGCTTGCCAAGGATGTAAAGCCGGGCAACACGATTCTGATCGACGATGGTCTGATCGGCCTTGAGGTTGTGGAGATCAAAGGCAAAGACATCGTCTGTCAGGTCAAAAACGGCGGAGAGCTTGGACAGCGTAAGGGAATCAACGTACCGAATGTACGCGTGAATCTTCCGGCGATCACGGAGAAGGACCGCAAGGATATTATTTTTGGAATCGAACAGGGAATTGATTTTATTGCAGCTTCCTTTGTACGTGATGCAGATGCGATCAAGGAGATCAGACAGATCCTCAAGGACCACAATGCAGACTATATCGATATCATTGCCAAGGTAGAAAATGCAGAGGGTATCCAGAATATTGATAAGATCATCGCAGCTGCAGATGGTGTCATGGTAGCGCGCGGTGACCTCGGCGTAGAGATTCCGGCATATGATGTACCGCACGTACAGCAGACAATCGTAAATAAATGCAACGAAAAATACAAACCGGTCATCATTGCAACACAGATGCTTGACTCTATGATCCGCAATCCGCGTCCGACCAGAGCAGAGGTTACGGACGTTGCACATGCGATCCGCGAGGGTGCAGATGCGATCATGCTCTCCGGTGAGACTGCAATGGGTAAATATCCGCTGGAAGCACTGAAGATGATGGTGCGGATCGCAGAGTCCACAGAGCAGTATCTCGATTATGAATCCATGCCGGATTTCCGTTCTCTGCGCGGTGATGCAAACGTGTCAAGTGCAGTAGGCGTAGCAGCAGTACGTACAGCGATCAATGTGCATGCAAAATGTATTGTGACACCGACAATGTCCGGACAGACTGCACGTCTGATGTCAAATATCCGTTCCAGAATTCCGGTTTATGCAGTATCCCCGAATGAATGGGCACAGCGCAAAATGCAGCTGTATTGGGGTGTGACACCGCTGAAGGGTTACGGCGAAGACACAACGGAACATATCATTTCCCATGCGATGTATGTTGTGAAAAGGGAAGGACTTGTTGAGGTTGGCGATATGGTAGTGTTCACTGCTGGTGACCCGGCAACCAATGTGGTCAAAGGAAAAGGTGCGATGACGAATATGATGCACGTGATCCAGGTAAAATAAAACTAAGAAAAACTTAATGAAATTTTGACAGGAATTTAAACAGCTCCTGCTAAACTGAATCCAGTACTTTCTGAATTCAGGCAGCAGGGGCTGCCTGTGTATCAGCAGGGAAAATGTGATGTGAAAGACAGGAAAAAGACAGGCTTCAAGCTGTCTGACGGTGACAGAAGGGGGATAAGATATGTATAATATTTTGGTTTGTGATGATGAAAAAGAGATCGTGGATGCGATTGAGATCTATCTGCTTCAGGAAGGGTTTCGCGTGCTGAAGGCTTATGATGGTGAACAGGCGCTGGAGATTATGAAAAAAGAAGAGGTACATCTTCTGATCCTGGATCTGATGATGCCGAAGCTGGACGGTATCCATGCGATCATGAAGATTCGCGAGGACAGCAGTATTCCGATCATCATTCTTTCAGCGAAGACACAGGACACCGACAAGGTGCTCGGACTGAATCTGGGAGCAGACGATTATGTGGCCAAGCCATTCAACCCGCTTGAACTGATCGCCAGAGTGAAGTCTCAGATACGACGCTACACTAATTTTGGTTCAGCGGCTTCTGCAGAGGTATCCGAACAGATCTACACGACCGGCGGTCTTGTGATCAATGATGATCGCAAGGAAGTTACGGTAGACGGTGAGCCAGTCAAGCTGACCAGGATCGAATACAATATCCTGCTGTTTTTGGTAAAGAATAAGGGCAAGGTTTTTTCTATCGATCAGATATATGAGGAAATCTGGAAGGAAGAAGCGTTCGGTGCAGACAATACAGTGACCGTACATATTCGCCATATTCGGGAAAAGATCGAGATCGATCCCAAAAATCCAAAATATCTGAAGGTGATCTGGGGCATCGGATACAAGGTAGAGAAGCTGTAAGCGGCGAGCAGATCCAGTTGATATAGGGAGAAGCCATGGGAAGAGTGATCTACAAAAAGGGAGTAAAGGCGGCGCTATGGGTTATGCAGGTAGTCGCCGCAGGAATTCTGGCCTGCTGCCTGATGAATATCAGCTTTTGGCTGGAGGATTCGATCAGCATCCGGGAGATGGCAAAGAGCTATGAAGAGTCCGATCTGTTTTTCCGTCAGGTAGACAGTATCCTTTCGGATAAGATCAATGGTCAAAAAAATACAGAGCTGTTTGAAACAGACGGTGCATATGCGCCGGATAAGGGGATTGATATCCAGTCATACGGTGCGGAGGGCAGTTCCGTACAGGATATGAATACAACGTATCGGCTGGAAGATCTGCTCACATTTGCGCAGGATGGTTCGCTGGCTGTGCTGCATGAGAAGATCACTGCTGCAATCGAGCAGGAAAAGAACGGTCAGAATCCGGGTGAGGTACTGATCGGACAGGCGGATCTGCTGGAAACCATTTATCCTGTGACCGGAATCTCGCTGGCAGAATGTTCCAGATGGTATTCGGATCCTGCCAACTTTGTGCTGAGCATGTATGTGCGTCTGGATGAGGTATGTACAAGCATTTATCAGCGCTATCAGGAATACACCAATCTTCAGAAAGCAAGCTGGTCGCAGGATGCACCAAGCAATCTGCGTTACTGCATCGAGAATACAGCAACCGGAGATCTGTATACCAATACCGGCGCGTTTTCATATGAAGACGGAAAAGCGCGCATTGAGCAGGATGAAAACTTTGTCAGTCTGTATGAAGGTGAGCGAAGCTTTGATATTATGGTGACCAATCCCGACAGCGTTTTAAATACAGAAGCAGAAGAATGGTTTATGGTGAAGCGCTATGTAAATAAGAATGAACGTGTTTTTTTGGCAGTGGATCTCAATTATCCGGTAAGCGACGAGCTTCAGGTTTATGCCGGATATTTTGCGAGACGAGAAGATATGATCATGCTGTCTCTGGCTGGTGCTGTGATCAGCGGCGTTCTATTGCTGGCAGGATTTGTTTTGAGCATGCTGACTGCCGGCTGGCAGGAGGGACGCTGTACACCGGTGCTGCAGCCGATGGATCGGATTCCGACTGAACTCGCAGCGGGCGTCTATATGATCATAGCGGTACTCTATCTGATCCTGCTCACTGAGCAAAGAAAGGTACAGGAAGAAATTTTTTCAACGGAGTGGATTCCTGTGGCAGCAGCAGTCGCGTCAGCATGGCTCGTCTTTTTGTCAGCAGTTACGAGTTTAATCCGAAGGATCCGTACACATACCCTTTGGTCTAACAGCATCTGCAGACTGCTGGCAGTGACCTGGCATCGTGTGAGCAGAGCGCGAGCTGCATCGCTGCAGCTTCTGATCTTATATATCAGCTTCTTTTCGCTGAACTTTCTGTTTCCGCTGTTGTTTGACCGGATTGGCATGTTTATGAGCTTTGTACTTGACATGGCAGCACTTCTGTATCTGCTGCGTGATATGGCAGGCAAACGAAGTATCTGGGAAGGAATCCATCAGATTTCACAGGGTGATCTTTCCTATAAGATCGATACGACTGCGCTTCAGGGGGAAACTGCTGAGATGGCCAAGGCGATCAATGAGATGGGCGACGGTCTGCAGAAGGCAGTTGATGCGATTGTAAAAAATGAGCGTCTGAAGGCAGAACTGATCACGAATGTTTCGCATGATCTGAAAACACCTCTGACCTCCATCGTGAGCTATGTAGATTTGCTGAAGCGTGAGCATCTGGAGGGCGAGCGGGTACAGCATTATATTGAAGTGCTTGACCAGAAATCCCAGAGACTGCGGCAGCTGACCGAGGATCTGGTAGAAGCGAGCAAGATCAGTTCCGGCAATGTGGAGCTGCAGATGATGCAGATCCAGTTTCAGAGCATGATCCAGCAGGCATATGGAGAAGTCCAGGAGCGTTTGGAAGAAAAGCAGCTGACTGCTCGCTGGGAGATGGATAAGGAGCCGCTGATGATCCTTGCAGACGGCAGACATCTGTGGAGAATACTGGAAAACCTGTTTGGCAATATTTATAAGTATGCAAAAGAAGGGACGCAGATTGATCTGTCACTGCACCGATCCGGCGAACAGGCCGTATTTACATTGACAAACATATCCAGGGAAATACTGACGATCGATGCAGAAGAACTTATGGGACGATTTGTACGCGGAGACAAAAGCCGCAATACCGAAGGCAGCGGATTGGGACTTTCAATTGCACAGAGCCTGACAGAGCTTCAGGGTGGTACATTCAAATTGATACTGGAGGGAGAAAAATTTCAGGCAGTGATCCGTTTTCCTCTTGTCTGATGAAGGAAGCAGCTGTCTGAACGCTTATGAAAATTCTATAAATTCTATAAAATCGGCTTCATACTCGTTGACATTCTCACTTTTCAGCGGTAAAGTTGGTATAAAAAAGATGAGA
>CAZEPO010000022.1:14155-17499 GCA_964514125.1 uncultured Lachnospiraceae bacterium | reverse complement strand
TGCTGAAGGAGGCATTTCGTTATCAGCAGCCGAAGGTTGTAGCGATGGAGAACTACTATCTGTGGAATCGTGATCTTTATTATTCGACGGCGCGTCTGCGACAGGCATTTGACGGAATGCGGCTTGGGTCTGTCAAGCTGGAGATGATCCGGACGATGCTGCCGGACAACGGCCTGAAGGATCAGCTGACCTATGTGATTCCGTTTTTGAAATATCATTCTCGCTGGAGTGAGCTGGAGAGCTATGATTTTCATACAAAACCTTATCTGAAAGGGGCACGGATCGACTATACAGCTGTTGAGGTGGCAGATCCGGGAATTCCGCAGGAAGCAGTGGAACTGCCGGAGAACAGTCTGTATTATCTGGAAAAGATCATGGAATTGTGTGAGGAAAACGATGCACAGTTTATGATGTTTGGAATACCGTACGGCGTCGAAAAGGATGGCGAAAAATACGAGGAAAGATATGCACGCAGACAGGGAATGACACTTGCACTGGAGCAATATCTTCAGGAAAAAGAAGTCCCGTTTTTGTTTTATCAGAGAGATTATGCTGATGTGATCGATTTTGCAGCAGATTTTCGGGATCGTACCCATCTGAATACTGCAGGCAGCATCCGATTGACCAAACATCTGGGTGGATATTTGGCTGAGCAGTATGAGCTGCCCGGACACAAGGGCGATGCGGCATTTGCATCATGGGATACCGATTATACGCGGTACGAAGCTGACAGACAGGAGGCGGAGGCGAATCCGCAGAGTACCGCAGATCCGATCGGTGACAACAGCTGATAGAATGGGTATTTTTCTTGCATTTTAGGAATGCAGTTGATATAATAGCGCAGAAGTATTGCGCCAGGCATACAATGTGGCTGGTGTGAACATACTGGTCGGAACTGTGTCTGATATAAGACGGTGCCCGATCATATAAGATAAGAGGATAATGGAATGAATATCATTGAGGCGAAAAAGCTGATATTTGATTATTTTAAAATAGATGAAGATGGCAAGGTAGAAGCCCGCCAGAGGGCGGTAGACGAAGTAGATCTCGATGTGCAGGAGGGAGACTTTGTAGCGATTCTCGGCCACAACGGATCAGGAAAATCAACGCTTGCCAAACATATTAATGCGATTCTGCTGCCGACAGAAGGTAGTGTCTTGGTGGACGGCAAGGATACGCGGGATGATTCCAAAATCTGGGAGATCCGCCAGAGTGCAGGTATGGTTTTTCAGAACCCGGACAATCAGATCATTGGAACAATCGTAGATGAAGATGTTGCATTCGGACCGGAAAATATGGGTGTTCCGCAGCAGGAAATCTGGGAACGTGTGGAAAACAGCCTGAAATCGGTCGGTATGTGGGAATATCGTTCGCATTCACCGAACAAACTTTCCGGAGGACAGAAGCAGCGAGTGGCGATTGCGGGTGTCGTAGCGATGCGGCCCAAATGTATCGTGCTCGATGAACCGACTGCGATGCTTGATCCAAATGGCAGAAAAGAAGTGATCCGGACCGTACATGAGCTGAATCAGAAGGAGCATGTGACGGTATTGCTTATCACACACTATATGGAAGAAGTAATCCATGCAGATAAGGTCATTGTCATGGATCAGGGAAAAGTGGTCATGCAGGGTACACCGAGGGAGGTCTTCTCTCATGTCGAAGAACTTAAAGCATATCGTTTGGATGTACCGCAGGCAACACTGGTAGCTCACGAACTGCAGAAAGCAGGTCTGGCACTTCCGAATGGAATTTTGTCGAACGAGGAACTTGTGGAGGAGCTGGAAAAGCTGCGAAGCAGCAAAGCAGATCAATGACTGCAGGGCAGACAGTGATCGAAGTATAGGAGAAAGAAGGACAGGAGAAGATTCCATGTCAATTAAAATAGAACATTTGAATTATGTATACAGTGCGGAAACCGCATTTGAAAAACATGCATTGAAAGATATCAATCTGGAGCTTCCGGACGGGCAGTTTATTGGCGTGATCGGACATACAGGTTCCGGCAAATCAACACTGATCCAGCATCTGAACGGCTTATTGAAGGGAACTTCCGGTGCAGTTTATTATAATGGAAAAAATATTTATGAGGAAGGCTATGATCTGAAGGGACTGCGCAGCAAGGTTGGACTTGTGTTTCAGTATCCAGAGCATCAGCTTTTTGAGGCAGATGTATTTACTGATGTCTGTTTTGGGCCGAAGAATCTGGGACTTCCCAAAGAAGAAATCGAAAAACGTGCGTATGAGGCGCTGAAGCTGGTCGGACTCAAAGAGAAATATTATAAAAAATCGCCTTTTGAGCTGTCAGGCGGACAGAAACGCCGTGTGGCGATCGCCGGAATTCTGGCGATGGAGCCGGATGTATTGGTTCTGGACGAGCCGACAGCAGGACTTGACCCGAAAGGGCGTGATGACATTTTGGATCAGATCGCGAAGTTGCATGAGGAACGAGGCATCACAGTTATTCTGGTTTCACACAGCATGGAAGACATTGCCCGCTATGTGGAGCGGATCATTGTAATGAACAAGGGACAGGTCATGTATGACGGTGCACCGCGGGAGGTGTTTGGTCACTATAAGGAATTGGAGTCTGTAGGATTGGCAGCACCGCAGGTTACGTATCTGATGCATGAGCTTCAGGAAAAAGGCTGGCAGGTTGATACTTCTGCGACGACCGTAGAAGAGGCAGCAGCTGCGATCCTGAAAGCAGGATTTGGTGCGTAAGGCATTTACAATAGTTCATAGAAATTTGCAGGAAAAGCTGATTTACAGAAAATCGGCTGATGATAAGAGGAAGAAACATTCATGCTAAGAGATATAACGATTGGCCAGTATTATCCGGCCGACTCTGTGATACACAAACTTGACCCGCGCGTGAAGCTGGCGGGTACGATCATTTATATCATCTCTTTGTTTGCATTTAGTTCAGCAGGGGGATATCTGATGGCCGCACTGGCATTGGCAGCTGTGATCCGTATATCAAAAGTACCGTTCAAATTTATCGTGCGGGGCTTGAAGTCGATTGTCATGCTGCTGATGATCACGGTTGTATTTAACCTGTTTCTGATCCCAGGCGAGCCGTTATGCAGCATCTGGATTTTGACGATCACGAAGGAAGGACTCGAAACTGCTGTTTCGATGGCGGTTCGCTTAATCTTTCTGATCATTGGATCCTCTGTTATGACATTGACCACGACACCGAATGATCTGACGGACGGTTTGGAAAAAGCGCTTTCACCGCTGCGCAAGATTCATGTTCCGGTGCATGAGATTTCGATGATGATGTCGATCGCGCTTCGCTTTATCCCGATTCTGATCGAGGAGACGGACAAGATCATGAAAGC
>CAZEPO010000022.1:0-14055 GCA_964514125.1 uncultured Lachnospiraceae bacterium | reverse complement strand
TCGCGCTTCGCTTTATCCCGATTCTGATCGAGGAGACGGACAAGATCATGAAAGCGCAGACTGCCAGAGGTGCAGACTTTGAAAACGGTGGTCTGATCCAGAAAGCGAAAAATATGGTGCCGCTTCTGGTGCCGCTCTTTATCTCTGCGTTCCGCCGGGCGAATGATCTGGCCATGGCGATGGAAGCAAGAGGATATCACGGCGGTGAGGGCAGAACCAAGATGAGACCATTGGTCTACAAAAAAAGAGATAAAATGGCATATCTGGTTTTGATTGCGTATCTGGCAGTGATGTTTGCAGTGAGCCAGATTTTATAATTGCGGAAGACCGAAAGGATAAAAGATGAAACGAGTGAAACTGATCGTTGCATACGATGGAACGAACTACTGCGGCTGGCAGGTGCAGCCAAACGGAGTGACGATTGAAAGTGAATTGAATAAGCATCTCAGCGAGCTGCTGCGTGAGGAAATTCATGTGATCGGTGCAAGCCGTACCGATGCCGGGGTTCATGCAGACGGCAATGTTGCAGTGTTTGATACAACTGCAAGAATGCCGGCCGAAAAGATTTCCTATGCGATGAACACGAGACTTCCGGCAGATATCCGGATTCAGGATTCCTGTGAAGTTCCAGCCGATTTCCACCCGCGTTTCTGCAATACAGTGAAGACTTATGAATACCGAATCTGCAACCGTCGTTTTCCGAATCCATGTGAGCGTCTGTATTCGCTGTTTTATTACTGGAATCTGGACGAGCATAAGATGCAGCAGGCTGGCAGTTATCTGGTCGGGACACATGACTTTACCAGCTTTTGTACGAACAAGCCGGAGGTGACAGACCGGGTGCGGACCATTTACAGTCTGGAGGTCAAACGTGAGGGCGATATGATCGTTGTCCGTATATGCGGCAATGGATTCCTCTATAACATGGTGCGCATCATCGTAGGCACCTTGCTGAAGGTAGGCAGCGGCATGATGCAGCCGGAAGAGATACCGGTGATTCTGGAGGCCAAAGATCGCGGCAGAGCCGGCGATACCGCAAGACCGGAAGGGCTGCGTCTGGTGAAGATTGTATATCCGGACGAGGAAAATTAAAATAAAAAAGAAAATCCGACAGGACGTTCCTTCGTGGAAGCTGTCGGATTTTTTGCGTTTATTCATAATCTTCGATATACTTCTGAAGCTTCGGAAATGCTCCTTTGTAGATCAGATTCAGAAGCTTATCTGTTCTGCGCAGAGCAAGCTGCATATCATCTGCGGTGAGCAGATGGTCACGGGCTGCGTCTGCCAGCTCGTCCAGATCGACTACGCGGACAGAGCCGTCCGGATAAACGATCACATCGACCAGAAGATCGGTAAAGACATAGGAATTCGTCTCTGGATCAAAGGTGTGCTTGATGATGTCGCAGTACCAGCTGATCAGATTGCCGTCGTGGTCATAAAATTTGCTAACTTTGAAGCCACGCTCCATAAAATAACAGGAATAGCCATGGTGAAGCGTTTTCTTGGGGTGGATCGTGTTCCATTTGGTAATGATCACTTCCTGATCGTGGTAAAGGATCACATCCTGATCCAGAAGCAGACACTCTTCCGGGATAATTCGTTTGCGGAACAGCTTTAATTCACTCATGACAGCTTCCTCCAGTCTTAAAAATGTAGAAAAAATAAAGAATTTGGTATATTATAGCACGGAAAAAATGGCATTTCAACGCTCAAAGAATGCATTTTCCTGATGTAATATGCGGATAAATGTGGTATGATAAAAAATAGTGGTTTTAGAGAAATGGATCAAAGTGTGGAATAGATTTCGTGTTTGATCAAAAATGACAATTTGAGGAGGACTAGGGAATGATACAGAAAATGATTGCAAAATTTGTACAGTATGGACTTGCAGCGGGACTGATCGAAAAGGAAGATGCAGTCTATACGGCGAACCGTTTGATCGAGCTGCTGAAGATTGATGACTTGGAAGAAGAGACAGAGGCAGCTATTCTGAATTATACAGAAGCAGGCAGCGAGCACGCAGCTGTGATCGGTGAACTAGAGCAGATTCTCGGAGGTATCTGTGACTACGCATATGAGACAGGTATTCTGGAGGAGAATACCGTGGGTTATCGTGATCTTTTTGATACCAAGGTGATGAGCCTGTTGGTAGACCGTCCTTCCAATATGATCCGGAAATTCAGAGAGCTGTATCAGGAATCTCCGAAAAAGGCAACGGATTTTTATTACAAATTCAGCCAGGATACCGATTATATCCGCAGATACCGCATTGCAAAAGACCGTAAATGGATTGCAGCGACCGAATATGGGGATCTGGATATCACAATCAACCTTTCCAAGCCGGAAAAAGATCCGAAGGCGATCGCAGCAGCCAGACTTGCCAAACAGACATCTTATCCGAAATGTCTGCTCTGTGTTGAGAACGAAGGTTATGCAGGCAGACTGAATCACCCGGCACGACAGAATCATCGTATCATCCCGGTGACGATCAACAACAGCCAGTGGGGATTCCAGTATTCTCCGTATGTTTATTATAATGAGCATTGTATCGTGTTCAATTCTCAGCATGTTCCGATGAAGATCGAGCGTGCGACCTTCGGCAAGCTGCTCGATTTTGTAAAGCAGTTCCCGCATTATTTTGTAGGCTCCAATGCAGACCTTCCGATCGTGGGCGGTTCCATTCTGAGCCACGACCATTTCCAGGGCGGCTGCTATGAGTTTGCTATGGCTAAGGCGCCGATAGAGCGAGCAGTGACATTTGCAGGCTTTGAAGATGTGGACGCAGGGCTGGTGAAATGGCCGATGTCTGTAATCCGAATCAGCAGTACAGATACAGATCGTCTGATCGAACTGGCAGATCGGATTTTGCTGGCATGGCGAGGTTATACTGACGAGGCTGCATTTGTATTTGCAGAGACAGACGGCGAACCGCACAATACGATCACACCGATCGCCAGAAAACGCGGGGACAAATTTGAACTGGATCTGGTACTGCGCAACAACATCACGACAGACGAACATCCGCTTGGCGTTTACCATCCGCATGCAGAGCTGCATCATATCAAAAAAGAAAACATCGGCTTGATCGAAGTAATGGGTCTGGCAGTGCTTCCGGCGAGACTGAAAGACGAGCTGGAGCATCTGAAGAAGGCAATGGTAGAAGGATGCGACATTACAGGCGATGAAGAACTCTCCAAGCATGCTGACTGGGTAGAGGAGCTGAAAGCAAAATATGGTGCTTTCTCCGCTGAGACGATCGACAAGATCGTAGAAGATGAGGTGGGTCTCGTATTTGCCAAGGTACTGGAACACGCAGGTGTATACAAACGAAACGAAGAAGGACAGGCTGCATTCCTGCGCTTTGTCGAATCGGTGAAATAAAATAGAACGAATAGGAACGAGAAGACTGTCCGTGCAGCAGGAGATGCTGTCTGGACAGTCTTTTTTTATGGAGATAGGAAATTAGCACAAAAAACGATTGAATAAATTGTGAAAAGCGGCAAAAATGTGAAATCATATTGACAAAACAAACATAGGATGTTAGGATGAATACAACAAACCAACGTAGGATGTTAGAAAGAGACAGGAGGTATTTATGAACAAAAGGGTGTTAAGCATTGCGCTGACTGCTGCAGTCGTTGCGGGGGCATTGACCGGCTGTGGAACAGCAGAAAGCACAGAAACGGCTACGTCAGGCGATTCTGCTTATCAGAAGGTGGAATTGGTAATGGCAGTCAACGGAACGGATATTCAGATTGATGCAAAAGTGGCAGACAAGTTTGCCGAGCTGGTGGCGGAGGAATCTGACGGCAATGTGACAATCTCAGTATTTCCGAATGACCAGCTGGCAAGCGGAAATGCGACGAAGGGAATTGAGATGATCGCAGGAGGCGGAGTGGATCTGGCAGCATATGCGACCTGTGTACTGGCTGTGATCGATCAGCAGCTGGCTGTTGCAACCATCCCATGGATATTCGATGATTATCAGGAAGCAAGAACAGTAATTGACGAGAGTGGCTGTGAATACTATGAGGAACGGCTGGCGGCCAAAGGGCTGACGTATCTAGGCTCCTTTCATAATGGATTCCGCCAGATTACCAACAGCAAGCATGAGGTTCGGACACCGGAAGATGTCAAGGGTCTGAAAATCCGTGTGCCGGGCAGCGAAGTATATATGAAGTTTTTCCGAACACTTGGTGCCGATCCGGTCGCTATGAGCTGGAGTGAAGTATTTACGGCAATTCAGCAGGGCACAATAGACGGACAGGAAAATGGCGTCAGCATCACAGATTCTGCAAAGATGGATGAGGTGCAGGATTATCTGACACTTTGGAATTATACGTATGAGAACGATCTGTTTGTTGCCAACACGAAGGTATGGGAGTCGCTCGAACCGAAGACACAGGAACTGCTTCAGGAGAAAGCAAGAGAGGCTTGTGATTGGGGCAGAGATCTGCTGGAGGCAGAGGAAAATTCCATCGTGGAAGCATTTGAAAAAAATGGTATGACGGTGACCAGACCGACAGAAGCAGAGATGGATGCATTTAAAGCTGCGATGAAAGAAACGAAACAGGGATTGATCGAACAGTATGGACAGGAAGCCTGTGATGCTTTTCACATCACAGCGGAATAGAAAAGGAGAACAGCGATGAAGATTTTTGAATGGATAGAAGAAGGGCTGTCGGCTCTTTGTCTGATCGTAATGACTGCTCTGACCTTTGCAAATGTAATTGCAAGATATATTTTCAGTGCATCCTTTTCCTTCTCGGAGGAAATCACAACGTATCTTTTTGTATTACTCAGTCTGCTTGGCACTGCGATCGCAGCGAAGCGAAAAGCACACCTTGGTCTTACAATACTGACCGACGCGGTCAGTCCAAGGATTCGAAAAATATTGAATCTGATCAGTGATGTACTGGCAGTCGGATTCGCAGCGGCCATTTTTTTCTATGGAATCCAAATGGTTATGAATCAGCGGATGCTTGGTCAGGTGACAGCCGGTATGCAGTGGCCGGAGTGGATTTTCGGATCTTTTGTACCGATCGGTGCATTTTTTGTAATCGTACGATTTTTACAGTGTTTGATTGAAGAGTGGAAAACTAATCCGGAAGAGGAGGCGAAACAGGTATGATAGCAGCAGTACTTTTTGGAAGCTTTGCAGTATTTCTTTTGATCGGTGCACCGATCGCCATCTGTCTGGGCGTATCCAGCGTACTGGCTATGATCGCACAGGGAGCCGGACGACCGCTGGAAACCGTGATGAGCAGTCTGCCAATGATCGTTTCCGCATCAACCAGTAAATTTGTACTTCTGGCAATTCCGTTTTTTATTCTGGCGGGTAATATCATGGAAAAAGCCGGAATCTCAGAGAAGCTGATCAATCTGGCAGAAGCGTGTATCGGACATATTCGCGGCGGTATCGCAATTGTCTGTGTAGTAGTTGCTTGTTTCTTTGCAGCGATTTCCGGTTCAGGTCCGGCGACGGTTGCATCACTTGGTGTCATTGTGATTCCGGCGATGATCAAGTCTGGCTACACTCCGGCATTTTCGGCAGCGCTGATGGCGGCAGCCGGTGCAATCGGCGTGATCATTCCGCCGTCCATTACCTTTGTCGTATACGGTTCGATCGCAGATACATCCATCGGTTCACTGTTTATCTGCGGTATGGTACCGGGCCTTCTGATGGGAGCAGCACTGGCAGTTACAGCACTTATTATCGGACGAAAAGCAGATCTGAAGACGATGGAACGACGCTCCTGGGCAGAACGCGGAAAAGCATTCAAGGATGCATTCTGGGGACTGCTGATGCCGGTCATCATTCTGGGAGGTATTTACGGAGGCATCTTTACACCGACAGAGGCAGCAGCAGTGTCGGCTGTATATGGACTGATCGTAGGCGTATTTGTCTATAAGAAAATCAAATTAAACGATTTTTATACGATTTTGATCGATACCGTTTCAACAACAGCAACCGTTATGTTTATCACAGCAGCAGCCAGTCTCTTTGCATATGTACTGACTCGAGCAAGACTGGATGTGGCAATCAGTGCAGCACTTGAGAGTGCGACGGGAGGAAGCGTCGTTGTCTTCTTTATCATAGTCAATGTCATTCTTCTGATCGCAGGCTGTTTCCTGGATTCCACTTCTGCACTGTATATTTTTACACCATTGTTTGTTCCGGTTGCACAGGCACTTGGAATCGATCTGCTTCATCTGGGAGTTGTAATGATCGTGAATCTGGCAATCGGTCTGTATACACCGCCGGTAGGTGTCAATCTGTATGTAGCATGTGGTGTCCCGAAGATCAGTCTGAAGGAAATCTCCAAATCAGTTATTCCGCTGATCGGTGCATCGCTGGTGGTATTACTTCTCGTAACTTATATTCCAAAGATTTCATTATTATTTATTTAAAGGAGCTGGGATTATGAAAAATGTAAGCGTCAAAGAACTCGAAAAGCAATGTATCGAACTGAAAAAGAAAGTGATCACTATGGTTTATAAGGCACAGTCAGGGCATCCGGGAGGATCTCTGTCTGCTGCGGATTTTGTGACAGCCGCTTATTTTCGGGAAATGAATATTGATCCGAAAAATCCGAAGTGGGAAGATCGCGACCGCTTTATTCTCTCCAAAGGCCATGTCTGCCCGATCCAGTATGCAGCACTGGCAACACTCGGTTATTTTGAGGAATCGGAACTGGATACACTGCGCAAGGAGAATTCTATCCTGCAGGGACATCCGGATATGAAAAAATGCCCGGGTATCGATATCTCAACCGGCTCATTGGGTCAGGGACTTGCCTGCGGTGTCGGAATGGGAATTGTGGCGAAGAAGGATAAGAAAGATTACCGTGTGTTTGTAGTGGTCGGAGACGGAGAATGTCAGGAAGGTGAAATTTGGGAAGCAGCACAGACGGCGAACAAATATCAGCTTGACAATCTGATTGTATTCGTAGACAACAACAATCTGCAGATTGATGGGATCACTGACGAAGTTATGCCGAATATCCATCTGGGCAAAAAATTTGAGGCCTTTGGATTTGAGATGTATGAAATCGACGGCAACAATATGCAGCAGATTGTAGATACATTTGACCGCATCCGCATGACCAAAAACGGAAAACCAAAATGTATTTTTGCCAATACGGTCAAAGGAAAAGGTGTTTCGTTCATGGAAAATCAGTGCGGCTGGCATGGTGTGGCTCCGAATGATGCGCAGTATGCACAGGCAATGCAGGAACTGGATGCACAGCTGGCTGAATACAGCAAATAATTAGTTTGAAATTTTTTGATCATAAAAGTAGGACGTTGGACGTAGGCTGTTTAAAAAGGAGATAAAAATGAGTGAGATAAAGAAAGCGACCAGAGATGGGTTTGGAGAAGAAATTGTAAAACTTGGCAAGCTGGACAGCAATATATATGTAGTGGATGCTGATATTGGAAAATCATGCAAGACAGCAGAATTTCGGAAACAGCTTCCGGATCAGTATCTGAATGTGGGAATTGCAGAGCAGAATGCAGCAGGTGTGGCAGCCGGACTTGCGACCTGCGGCAAAATTCCATTTGTAGTAACCTATGCAGTGTTCGGTTCGCTGCGTATGTGTGAGATGATCCGTCAGGAAATCTGTTACCCGCATCTGAATGTAAAGATTGCGTGTTCACACGGCGGGGTAACGCCGGCGAATGACGGAGCAAGTCATCAGAGCATCGAGGACATGGGTGTGCTTCGAACCATCCCGAATATGACAGTGATCATGCCGGCAGATTATCATTCGACGAAGAAGCTGGTAGAAGCAGCAGCCAAATATGACGGTCCGGTGTATCTGCGTTTTACCAGAGATGCTGTTCCGATCATCTACGATGAAGATACTGAGTTTGAGATCGGCAAAGCGCATAAGATTCAGGACGGAAAAGATGTAGCGATCATTGCGAACGGCGATACCGTCAATATCGCACTGAAGGCAGCCAAAGAAATGGAAAAAGAAGGAATTTCAGTCAAGCTGTTTGATATGCACACAATCAAACCATTGGATATGGATGCTGTGATGGAGTGTATCCGGGACACTGGCAAAATCATTACCGTAGAAGATCACAATATTATGAACGGACTTGGCAGTGCTGTGGCAGAGGTGGCAGCAGACTGCGGAAAGGCGATCGTCAAACGAATCGGCATTCAGGACCAGTTCGGTCAGTCAGCACCGTATGAGCGTCTGCTGGAACTGAATGGAATCACAGTGGAAAATATCGTTGCAACGGCAAAAGCATTAATGAAATAAGAAAAAATAGGAGGAACGATCATGTTTGAATTTGATAATCAGGTTGTATTGGTAACAGGAAGCGGATCACCGAAGGGAATCGGCAAAACCATCGCAAAGACATTTGCAAAACAGCATGCAGCAGTTGTGATCGCAGATATGAATGCTGCAGGAGTAGAAGCTACTGTGGCAGAAATCCAGGCCGAGGGCGGTAAGGCATTCGGCGTTGTGGTAAACATTACAGAGGAAGATTCTGTACAGGCGATGGTGGATCAGATTATGGAAAAATATGGCCGTCTGGATGTCTTGGTAAACAATGCAGGCATTTCTCAGAAGGTGACCGTAGAAGATATGACAATGGCAGATATGCGGCGCATTTTTGAAGTAAACATGTTTGGCTTGTTCCTGTGTACACAGAAGTGTATGAAGATCATGCGCCAGCAGAAATACGGAAGAATCGTGAATCTGTCTTCTGTATCAGGAAAGCGAGGCGGCGGAGTGTTTGGCGGCGCACATTATTCCGCATCCAAAGCGGCAGTGCTGGCATTTTCCAAAAATCTTTCCAGAGAGATTTCGGCAGAAGGAATCACGATCAACAGCGTGTGCCCTGGCCTGATCAATACAGAAATCTGGAAATCACTTCCGGAAGAAGATGCTCAAAAAGTAATCGATGGAATCCCGATGGGACGTCCAGGAGAAACACAGGAGGTTGCCAATGCAATCTTGTTCCTGGCATCAAAAGAAGCGTCCTACATTACCGGTGAAGAAATTGATATCAACGGCGGTTCTCATATGGATTAACCGTTTCCAAACAGACTGTAAGACTGTTTTACAATCGATCCCTCTTAAATAGTAAATCAAAAAAATTTCTTTAAACTGAATCAATTTCTTACAGTCTATTTTTGAAATACCCTGTCTGCGGCTATCTGCAGATGGGGTTTTTTAGAAAAGAAAACCGAAAAGAATTGTAATAGACATTTTGAACTGCATATGGTAGTATGTAGGATATAGGGCATATGATGTATAAAGGAGTGATAGAATGCTGAAAAGTGGTTCTTTAAAAAAAGTAAACAGTGAATCTGTAGTACAGCAGATCATCAACAGCCTGACGGAAGCGATGCTGAGTCGTGCACTTCGTCCGGGTGATAAAATTCCGACCGAAACAGAACTGGCAGAAGAACTGGGAGTAGGCCGAAATTCTGTCCGTGAAGCAATCAAAATCCTGGTTTATCTTGGTGTGCTCGAGATACGCCGTGCAGAAGGCACTTTTGTCTGTGAGGGATTTTCCGAGAGTATGATCGATCCTATGATCTATGGCATCATTTTGGATAAAGCTGATTCCTATGAGAATCTGATGGAGCTGCGTGAGCTGATCGAGGTTGGTGTAATGCAGCTTGCCATGAAGAAAATGGACAAGAGCCAGCTGGCAATGCTGGAAGAAAAATTAGTCCGCATGAAAGCAGAGATTGAAAAAGGTGCGGACAATGTAGAGAATGTATTTCAGGCAGACGGAGAGTTTCATGATATGATTTCTGAGATGGGCAAAAATCCGCTCGTAGATAAGATCAATCAGGTAGTGCGTGTACTGACTTATGCGCTGCGCCAGCAGACAGTAAAAACGATGATGGAGAGCGGACGCGGTCAGGAACTGTATGAGGCACACGAAAAGATTTACAGAATTATGGCGAACAAAGAGACTTATGATATGAATCAGGCAGTGAGACTGACCTATTTCTCCGATATAGTGTTTGAGGAAAAAGAAGGCTGATCCAGAGAAAAAATTACTATAATTAAAAGAAAACGTCCAGTGAAGCTTAGTAGGCTCAGTGGACGTTTTCTGTTTAACAGCAAAATTTTTTAGAAAACTAAGACTGTGAATTACATATTCGTTCGACATATCGAGTACGGAAATCTTCAGGAGTAAATGTAAACACGTCTTTAAAAATCCGATTGAAATATCCCACGTTTGAATATCCTACCTGTGAGGCAATCTCATGGAGTGGGATATTGGGATTTTTTAATAAAGATAAGGCTTTATTCATTCGAATCTCACGTAAAAGAGCAGAAAAGCTTTTCCCTGTATGCTTTTTTAAAATGCGAATGATTTGACGCTCGCTGTAATTGCAGACAAGCGACATTTGAGGAAGCGTTATGGACTGATAATGTGCATACATATAATTCAATAGCGTGCGGAAAATTTCATCTGAATTATTATTGTATGGAGCAGAAAATATTACTTGGTTCTCATAATGTCGCATTAATGTTATAAAAAATTCAGTCACGATTATTTCTAACATTTTGTCGCTGTATTTATCCATTGCATGCCCTTCTTGGTACATTCGCAAAATTTGTTCTTTTAAAAGCATATTTTTTCCTGTACGCCATAAAATATATCCATGCGCAGAATTATACAGAGAATTTGTAAACATAGTGGATAAATAGTCATTATTATTTAACAAATGTAAAAATGCTGTGTCAAACGTTGATATTCTTATAATTAAATCAATAATAATGCTTTCTGAATCATTTGCTTTAAGTACATGCTGAAAATCAGGAGGGGATAGGATAATATCACCATCTTGAAGCTTAAGCGTATTCCTTTCATCTATGTAGTAACTTTCACCGCTTTTTAATACATAGTTGACTTCAATAAATTGATGCGAGTGAAGGATTAAGGGCATGTATCTCAAGTTTTTTATGATACTAACATTTTTAGAATAAGGTATAAAAAAGTTTTCATCTAAATGACAAGAGGTATTTTTTAGAAAAAAATCTTCACCTGTATTCTGCTTTTTCCATTCTCGCTCCATAATACGGAGTAACGTATCATAATCGTGATCTGTTTGACCTTTTTTATGTATGATCTGTTCACGATATTCAGGATATTTTGATGTAAAAGATTTTAAAAATAATTCCAAAGAATTTAATTTTTTCATTTCCTCAATTAGATTAATATCCATATGTCCGTTCCTTTGCGATGCTTGGTTAATAGTAAGGCGGTAACGTTTTTATCATATTTTGAATTCAAACTCTGAAAAATCCAAACAGCCATTTTGGATGACAAAATAAATGGCGTGAATTCCTTGCGTTTTCATACATGAACAAGAACAGTCTTGCCAGATTGAACGGTTGCATGAGACCGATGCAATTGTTGGCCCAAGTATGCTGTCACTTTTCACATCGATAGTTCCGGTTCCTCTTAATTTTAAATGGAGTGAATTCTCTTGTCCAGAAAAATTCAAATCTATGTTCTTATTTGTAAGTTATTTTATCATATAACAAACTGACACAAAAATTATGACATAAATGCATATTATTATGTCTCGGTAAAAATAAAGTTATTTTTCGATGGCATAAATTTTACGAAATATGTCATGTTTGTAATGACAGCATAAGATAAAATGTAGCCACCAAAACAAAAGGAGAAGGAAACAATGAATACTGAAAAAAAGAAATTAAGTTTATCTGCAATTTTGTCCTATGCGTTGGCTACGGGAAGTGGATATCAGATTATGGGAGCTGTGGTTGGATCGTATCTTTTAGTTTTTCTTACAGATACATTTAGAGTTCCAGCGTCAGCAGCCGGAGTGATTATGGTGATTGCATCTGTTTGGGATGCAATCAATGATCCGATAATGGGAGTACTGGCAGATCGTACAAAAACAAAAATGGGAAAATACAGGCCGTATTTTTTGTTTGCACCGGCACTATTAACCGTTTCAGTTGTTTTACTGTTTGCATCACCAAATCTGAGTGATACAGGAAAAATTATTTGGACAGCTGTATTTTATGTTTTATATGGGATGCTGCGTACGGCAATAGAAATTCCGAGCAGTGCATTGATCAACGCCATTACAAAGGAACAATCCGAAAGAACAAAGCTTATTTCAGCATACACTATTACAATGGGAATTTTTACGACGATTGCATCTTCTTTTGCATTAAATTTTGTTTCACTTTTCGGTGGAGAGAATACTGCAAAGGGATATATGTGGGTAGTAGGAATTGCAGGAGTCATGATGACACTTTCCTGCTGGTGGTGCTTTGCATCAACAAAAGAGCTTGAAGAAGAAAATGTAAATAGGAATTCATTGAGTCATGAACTCAGACAGCTGTCAAAAATGAAAGAGTTGCTGCCAGTGATACTGACATGGCTGGCAGGATATATTTCATTTAATATTATGATGGGATCATCTGTGTATTATATGATGTATTACATTTGCAGACCGGATTTGATTTCTGTGTATATGTTGGATGTATCTTTGGTGGGAACGGTAGGTATCGCAGTATTTGTGCCAACTTTTATGAAATTGTTTAAATCAGTCAAAAATGCATTTATAGCTTCACAGATAGGAGTAGCAGCGTGCAGTATTATGCTGTTCTTCTTTGGTAAAAACCTTATTGTTTTATTTATACTGACAGGGATTGCATCATTACTTGCAACATTGTCAATGCCGTTTGGCTCTATGTTAATGTCAGAAATGACAGATTATATTTTAATGAAAACCGATTGCGCAATGAATGGAACAATTGCTGCACTGAAAGGTTTTGCGAATAAAGGAGGAATTGCAATATCAAGTGCGATTATCAGCTTTATGCTTTCGATAACAGGTTACGTTGCAGGTGCGATAGGGGAAGAACCAGAGGCTGTGCTGATAGGGCTTCGGAGCGTACGTTTTTTGGTTCCGGCAATCTGTGCATTGATTATAATAATTTGTCTGAAGAAATATCCAGTAAACGATGCAGTCAGAAAACAGATGCATACATTGAACAAAGGTGAAAAAGGAGAATAAAATGGTACTGCAGGATATAAACATCAGGGATCCCTTTATATTAAAATATGAAAAAAAATATTATCTGTACGGAACAAGGGCAGAAACCTGTTGGGGAAAAGCAGATGGTTTTGATTGCTATGTAAGTGCCGATTTGATAGAGTGGGAAGGGCCTTATGAAATTTTTAAAAAACCAGATGGTTTCTGGGCTGATCAAAATTACTGGGCTCCGGAATGCATTTATTACAACAATTTGTTTTATTTAGTTACGACATTTGGCAATTCGGAAAGAAAAGGCATACAGATTTTGTTTTCAGAGAAGCCAACAGGAAAATTTATCCCATTAACAGAAGACGTTGTAACACCGAAAGAGTGGTGCTGTATTGATGGAACCATATATTTTGAAAAAGAAAATCCTTACTTAGTATTTTCGCATTCATTTGAAGACAATCCAGATGGTGAAATGTGCGTGATGAAATTATCAAAAGACCTGAAGAGAAGAGAATCAGACATAGTTACTATTTTTTGTGCAAAAGACGCACCGTGGGCAAAACCGGTTCCTTTTGCTGAAAAAGAATTTGCTATGAAAGGTAATGTATATTTTACAGATGGACCAGCTGTCTATAAAAAAAGAGATGGAACATTAGTGATTCTATGGTCTAGTTGGGGAGAAAAAGGATATGCTGTGGGTGCAGCGAAATCTGGCAGCGGAAAAATTTATGGTCCATGGAAACATTTGGACAAGCCAGTGTTTGCTGAAAATGGAGGTCATGGGATGCTTTTTTCCTCAAAAGAAGGGAAACTTCATTATGTGCTGCATTATCCAAATGACCTGTATTGTGAGCATCCATTGATTTTGGATGTTATAGATAATGATACATCGATTGAGTTAGAAGTAAAATAAAAGATGCCTGCAATATAGCCTTGACAGTTAAATAAAATAGAAGAAAGAAGGCAAGAGATTGCCAGTAGAAACAAAAATCCATCAGAACTCAGGAAATTGAGTCTGGTGGATTTTGTTGTTTCTAGGT
>CAZEPO010000021.1:0-17692 GCA_964514125.1 uncultured Lachnospiraceae bacterium | reverse complement strand
AGAGGAATAGGATATCAGGCCGCATTATTTATGGCTCAGCAGGGCTGTAATTTAGTTCTGCATAGCCGCCAAGAAGAACATTGTCAAAAGGTGCTGAACGAAGTTCTTGAGTTTGGAGTAGAAGCATATATTGTAACAGCGGAGCTTTCTGATTTTTCCGAGATTGAAAAAATGCTTACCTATATTGATGAAAAGGGAACACAGATTGATATCGTTTTAAATAATGCAGGGGTACAGGTGGCATACAGAAATGAATATTTAAAGACACCGATGTCAGATTATGAGTTAAGCTTTAAAATCAATACAATGGCTCCGATGATGATCTGTTATCATTATCTTCCGAAAATGGCAGAACGAGGATTTGGCAGAATTGTTAATACAACCAGCGGAATTACGCTTGACCCACAGCAGGCCGGTTATTCCGCCAGCAAAGCAGCTCTTGACAAAGTGACTGTAGATTTGGGTTCAAAATATGAAGGAACGAATGTAATGATTAGCCTTACTGACCCGGGCTGGTGCAGAACCGATCTTGGAGGAGAAAGTGCTCCGAATGCTCCGGAAAGTGCAATACCAGGGGTTGTTGTAGGTGCTTTTGTAGATGACAGAAAATCCGGCAGATGTTTTTCCGCAGCATGTTTTCATGGCCTTTCATTGAAGGAAGCGGTTGAAAAGGCTGAAACTTTTTAGGCGGTTGATTTTGACGAAATAGAAAATATTCCAAGTATGATTTAGAGTGTGCAACAAAGAACTTATATTTGTTGCACACTCTTTTTTGCTGCGTCTATTTATTGCAATATTAAATAAATTTTTAGGAACAAAAAAGCAGTTAGTTGAGTGTTGTAATGATAAAGTTAGCGTAAGAAAAAGTTATAAGAATTCATAAAAATGAGAGGTATGAATATGGATAAGCTAAAAACACAGATTGTAGTAATTGCAGGCGGACCATCCGGAATGTCAGCTGCAGTGCAGGCAGCGGAGGACGGAGCCCAGGTTATTGTATTGGAAAAAGCAAGTATTACCGGTGGTGCAGCTAATATGGGAATGGGACCTCTTGGAATCGGCACCAAATATCAGCAGCAGCAGATGATAGACATTACAGTGGAAAAAGCATTTAACATGTTTATGGAGTACACTCATTACAATGTAGATGCACGACTTGTGAAACGCTATTTTGAGCAGTCTGCAGAAACAATCGAGTGGCTGGAAGATATGGGTGTCGAATTTGAAGGAGCATTCCGGTATTTTCCGCAGTCAGAGGCTACTTGGCATATTGTGAAAACCGGTGAAAAAATTGGCCCGAGAGCTGCAGGCGCTATGAATCGAGCATTGTTTAAAAGAGCACAGGAACTGGGCGTAAATGTAATGCTTGAAACAGTTGGAAAGAAGATTATAAAAACAGATGGACGAGTTACAGGTGTACTTGCACAGAATTCTAAGGGTGAAGAGTTTGAAATTGAATGTGATGCAGCAATTATCTGCACAGGTGGTGCAGGCGCAAACAAAGAGTTTATAAAAGAAGAAGTTGGTCTGGAACAGGGCAAAGAATTATTTAATTTTGCCATTCCTGGAATCGTCGGGGATGGACTTAAAATGGCATGGGAAGCAGGTGCGGATCATTTGCCGGTCAGAATTGAACAGGCTTGTGACCTTGGCGGAGGTGAAGAAGCTGCCGCTGGAGTTCTGAATATTTTTAAACAGCCTAACCTGTTAGTGAACAAATTCGGTAAGCGAATTATGAATGAGGAGTATATGCAAAATACGACTTATCTGGGCAATGTGGCAAATCATCAAAAGGATAAGACCGTATATAGCATTGTAGATTCTTCTATTGTAAAGAGCTATGTGAAAAATGGTGTGGATGTAACAAGTCTCGTAAATCCGGATTCCGATGTTTCAGATTTCTATGATGGCATGGAACATTTATTAGAAAATGGAACGAAGAATTTCTTCCGTGCAGATAGTGTTGAAGAATTGGCAGAGCAGTTGGGAATTGATGCAGAAGCGCTTGCTGATACGGTGGATGAATACAACGATTACTGTGACAGCAGAGATGAGGAATTTTTCAAGAATTACAGATATTTGAAAAAACTTCGCAAGGCACCGTACTATGCAGCAGCTATTCATCCGGGCGGATATGGAACAGTTGGCGGAATCAGAATTAATGAAAATTGCGAAGCATGTGATAAGGATTTTATGCCGATTCCGGGATTATATGCAGCTGGTGCCGATTCCTGCAATATCTATGAGGACAGCTATATGTTCTTATTACCGGGCAATTCTATGGGTTATGCAGTGAATACAGGACGTATTGCTGGTATGGAAGCAGCAGAATATGTAGAAAATTTATAATCAATAATAGAAAGAAAATTTTAAGGAGGAAATAAAAAATGGGAAAAATCAGAGTAGCAATTGTCGGATGTGGCGGAATCGCAAATCAGAAACATATGCCATCACTAAAAAAATTTAGTGACAGAGCAGAAATGGTAGCGTTCTGCGATGTCATTCCGGAAAGAGCAGAGCAGGCATGCAAAGAGTATGGTGCAGAGGGAGCTAAAGTTTATACAGATTATAAGGAAATGTTAGCCGATACATCAATCAATATTGATGTAGTACATGTATGTACACCAAATGTAGCACATTGCCCGATTACGGTTGCTGCATTCGAGGCTGGAAAACATGTTATGTGTGAGAAGCCAATGGCACACTGTACTGAGGATGCAAAAAAGATGATTGATGCATGGAAAAAATCCGGTAAGAAGTTTACCATCGGATATCAGAACAGATTTCGTGATGACACAACCACACTTCATGCTTCATGTGCAGCAGGCGAACTCGGAGAAATCTATATGGCGAAAGCTCATGCACTTAGAAGAAGAGCTGTTCCTACATGGGGCGTATTTCCGAACAAAGCACTTCAGGGTGGCGGTCCTTTGATCGATATCGGAACACATGCTTTGGATATTACACTTTGGATGATGGATAACTATGAGCCGGAATCAGTATCTGGACAGGTATTCTATAAACTTGGACGTGACGAGCATGGTCCGGAGGGTAATGTATTCGGACCGTGGGATCCGGAAACATTTGAAGTTGAGGATTCTGCATTTGGTCTCGTTAAAATGAAAAATGGTGCTGTCATTTACCTTGAGGCATCTTGGGCATTAAATGTTCTGAAATCAATGGAAGCATCTACAACTCTTTGCGGTACAAAGGCAGGAGCAGAAATTCATCACGGCGGAAGCTACCCGAATGACGAACTTATTTATAACACTGTTGAACACAATCAGTTAATGGAAAAAGTAATCTCTCCGGCAGGTGTTGTTGATTTCTTTGAAGGCGGTGCAGCTGCTGAGGCAGTCAGAGAGCAGGATCAGTGGCTGGATGCAATCGAAAATGACAAAGAGCCACTTGTAAAACCGGAGCAGGCATATGTGGTAACACAGATTCTTGAAGGTATTTACAAATCAGCGGAAACAGGTAAGGAAGTATTTTTCTAAGAGAATTGGAGGAACAGAATGGCTGGAAGAGCAATATTTAATCCGGATAGTTTTGAAAATATTAAAGAAAACGATAAAGTAGTTGGATTTCGTTTTGACTTCAAAGCACAGTATTATAGAAGCTTTACACTTTCAATTGTAAGAGACATCAAATTGAATGTGGATGGCGAAGAAATTAAGAGAGAAGATATCAGGTTTACGGTAAATGGAGCAACCTTCACATTAGATGAGATGAGAACAGTTGTTGATCCGGAGTATCGTTGGGAATTTGGTGAGTATGCAACTGTTTCTGTAATGAAGGAAGGCGGTCTGTCAGCAGGCAAGCATATTCTGAAGGGAATGCAGATTATTGCTCCTTCTTATATGCCGGCTCAGATAGAAGTACCTTGTGACATAGAATTTGAAATTAAGTAATGGAGGAATGAACATGAGTGATATTAAAAGATGCGTGTCCCTTTACAGTTATCAGGATGAATACTATCTTGGAAAACTTGATTTAGAGGGATGTCTTAGAGAAACTGCAAAAACAGGAGCTACAGGTGTAGAACTTCTGGCAGAGCAGATGATCAAGAGATTCCCATTACCAATTGAAACAGAGGAGTTTAGAAATCAGTGGTTTGACTGGATGAAAAAATATAACCTTACACCAGTTTGCTACGATGCTTTTTTGGAAAATCATATTTATGATAACCGTACTTTGACACTTAGTGAACAGATCAATATGATGAAACGAGATATTCGTTTAGCGTCCATGCTTGGATTTCATAACTTGAGAACACTGGTATCAACACCGATGGATGTCATCGAGGGAAGTATTGATTATGCAGAGGAAATGGATGTAAAAATTGGTCTGGAGGTTCATGCACCATTTTCTTTGAACTCTGGCTGGGCAGACGGATATATGGAAATGATTCATAGAACCGGCACGAAGCATTTTGGTTTTATTCCGGATCTTGGTATCTTCTGTAAAAATATTCCGGATGTTGTTAGAGAGAAAGCAAGAAGACATGGGGCATCTGAAGAATGTATCAAGATTGTAGATGATGCTTATGCAAAACGCAGAGAAAAAGGTTTTGTGAAAATCAAGTATGATCTTAACCTTGGAAAAGCAAATATGGAATATAGAATGGCAAATGGTATGAAGGAAATGATGGATGCAGTTGCTGCAGCAGGCGGCGGTCCGGCAGATATGGAATATGCAGCAGTATCATTTACTTATTCATGGTCAGACCCACAGGATATTATTGATAATATCGATTACATTTTCCATACACATGCGAAATTCTATAACGTTCATGATGATTTGCAGGAAACTGCTGTTGCAATTCCGGAGGTTGTAGAAGCATACAAAAAAGCTGGATATAAGGGATATTTAAGTTCTGAGTATGAAGGCGGCGAACACTTACGCATGGATATGGATGTAGACAGCATCGAGCAGGTAAGACGCCATCAGGAGGCACTGAAAGCTGCAATTGGGGAATAGAATGGGTGATTTTACGGAAATCTTAGCATTAAAAAACATTACAAAAGAATATCCGGGAGTAAAAGCACTTGATCATGTGTCAATTTCATTTGAAAAGGGAGAAGTGCATGCATTGGTGGGAGAAAATGGTGCGGGTAAATCTACCTTCATCAAAACCATATCAGGAGCGATCAAACCTACTTCCGGAACCATTGTAATGGAAGGAAAAGAATATACGCATTTAGAGCCGAGCCAGGCAATAGAGATGGGCGTTGCGGTAGTTTATCAGGAAATGGTTCAGCTGGAAGCAATGACAGTGGCAGACAACATTTTTATGGGAATAAAAGATGGATTGGTCATTGATGATAAAACCAGGTATGAGAAGGCGAGGGATCTTTTAAAAGAATTTGATAGTAATATTGATCCAACCAGTCGTATTCGAGAACTTTCCATGGCAAACCGACAGATTGTAGAGTTGGTAAAGGCAATGATAAAGAATGCGAAAATCATTATCATGGATGAACCTACGGCATCAATCACAATGGCAGAGCAGCAAATGCTTTATAAGGTTGTAAAAAAATTAAAAGCAGACGGCGTAACTGTAATCTATATTTCGCACAGATTGGAAGAATTGTTTGAAATATGCGACCGAGTATCAGTTTTAAGGGATGGACAATATGTGACAACCTTAGATATTCATGAAACAGACAAGGACAAACTAATCGCATATATGGTCGGAAGAGAATTGGAGTCAACATATCCGCAAAAAAAACCAGCGTCAGAGGAAGTTGTCCTTGAGGTGGAACACCTTACCGGAAATGGGGTAACAGATGTAAGCTTTAAGCTTCATCGAGGAGAAATTCTTGGATTTGCCGGGTTAGTCGGCGCAGGAAGAACGGAACTGATGTCTGTGATATATGGAGCAGCAAAGCGAGAGTCTGGAACGATAAAGATTAACGGCAAAGTGTCGAATCACAAATCGCCGGCAGAAGCGATGAATGCTGGAATCGGACTTATTCCGGAAGACAGAAAATATCAGGGATGCTTTTTGGACAAACCAATCTTATGGAATATTTCTATTTCAAATTTGGCCAATCTTTGCAATAAGTCGATTATCAATAATAAGAAGGAAGTTGAGATTGCAGAGAAGTATAAGGGGAAACTCAGAATCAAAGCAGCAAGCTTAAAGCAGCGAGCTGGAGGTCTTTCCGGAGGTAATCAGCAAAAAGTAGTGATTGCTAAAGTACTCGCAGCCAATCCGGATATTCTGATATTTGATGAGCCTACTAGAGGAATTGATGTGGGAGCAAGACATGAAATATATGTGCTGATGAACGAACTGGCAGAGCAGGGAAAGAGCATTATTATGGTTTCTTCTGATATGGAAGAGCTTCTCGGAATGTCTGAGAGAATTGTAGTGATACATAAAGGCCGCGTGACTGGTGAAATCGGCAGAACAGAATTTAACCAGGAAGTTATTTTGAAAAAAGCTTCCGGATTGTAGGGAGGGATTTTGTATGCAAAAAAAGAAAACCATAGGCCAATTTTTATCAGACTGGGCAATGGTGATTTTATTAATTGTATTAGTAGTATTTTTTGGAATTATGTCAGATGTTTTTTTGACACCGTTAAATATTACAAATATTTTAGTTCAAAATGTTCATGTGGCAGTTTGTACAACAGCAGTATTTATTATCATGGTAAGTGGAGGCTGTGACCTTTCTATAGGATATCAGGTATCGGTAGCAGCAGTACTTTGTACCAAGCTGTTGTCACTGGGACTTGTTTCTGTACCGGTGGCGGTAGTACTGGCAATCATCGTTTGTTCGCTGCTTGGATCATTTAACGGACTCATGACATTGAAGCTGAGAAGCAATGCCATGATAGTAACGCTTGGAACTATGGCAATTTTTCAAGGTATTTCTTACCTGATCAGTGGATCCAAGACATTCCATTATCTTCCAAAGACCTATATGTATATTGGACAGGGAAAGATTGGCGGAATACTTCCAATCAATGTACTTATCATGGTCGTTATAGTAGCGATTGCAATTTTCGTCTTGACAAAGACATCTATTGGAAGAGAAGTATATGCAGTAGGCGATAATCCGGAGGCAGCCAGACTGGCAGGGCTTGATGTAGCTAAGATCAAGGTATTGGCGTTTACTGTAGCAGGTGCACTTGTCGGAATTTCGGCGATACTTTTATCATCTAGATCTGGCTCTGCAGATTCTGGTACAGGAGTCGGTATTGAGTTTACAGGAATTACCGCTTGTGTTCTTTCAGGAGTATCACTGAAAGGCGGAGAGGGAACACTTTGGAAAGCAATTGTTGCAGTATATGTACTTGGAGTATTAGCAAATGGTATGCAGCTCATTAATCTGGGTACCTATCCGCAGTATATTGCAAAAGGAACTATCATGTTGTTCTCTTTATACTTAAGCAGCAGAGAAACACAGACTATATAGTATATGATACAGGTGCATTAATAAAAAAGGTGTATTGGAGGATACAAAGATGAAAAAGAAGTTAATTTCAGTAGTACTGACAATGACAATGGCAGTGGGAATGCTTGCCGGATGTGGAAGTTCAGAGAAAAAAACAACAGTAACGGAAACAGAAGCAACAGCTGAAACAGCAGAAACAACAGCAGAAACATCGACAGAGACAGCAGCGGCTGAGACAGCAGAGTCAATTGCAGAGATGGTGACAGAGGCCGCTGGCAGTGAGGGCAAGAGTGTAGGTTTTGTTACATTTGGTCTTGGCGGAGATTTCTTCCAGATGTTGGCGGATGAGTTTGTTTCTGTAATGACAGAGGCAGGATGGGAAGCTCAGTATGCAGATGGCGGCTTTGATCCAACCTTACAGATTGAGGCATGTGAAAACTATATTGCAATGGGTGTAGATGTAATTGTATGTTGGTCTGTTGCACCGGAAGCAATGAATGAAGTGATTGCAGCATGTGAGGCGAGAGGAATTAAATTTGTTGCATTTGTGGCTCCAACAAGTACATATGATGCATTAATGTTCTCGGATGATGCCGAACTTGCAGATAATGCATGTAAACTGGCTGCAAAATGGATTGATTCCACCTATGCAGAGGCAGAGGAACATTCTGTTCCAGTTGTTGTACTCAGTTGCCGCACCGCTGATACTGGTGTGCTTCAGGCAGACGAACTTGTAAAAATAGAAGAGTTTTCTACAAAAGCGAAATTTGTAAAAGAAGTCGAGTGTCAGGATGAAACAGTGGACGATGGTATGGCTGCAGCAGAGAACCTTTTTATAACAGATCCTTCTACAAAAGTGATTCTTACTGCTCATTCTGCATTAGCAACAGGTGCAAACAACTATCTTACAAGTCTTAGTTCACCGGTTCAGGATTATTCTGATATGGCAATTTTCGCAATCAATGGTGACAGAGCAATGGCAGAATTGATCAAAGCATCTGTAGACAATGAGACTCCGCTTCGTGGAATGGTAATGACCGGCTCTGTAAATGATACAGCAAATGAAATTTTGTATGTATGTAACGGTGTTATGTCAGGAGAACTTGAAAAAGGTTATAATCAGAAAGCCGGAACACTTTTTGTTGATGCAGACACGGTTGATGAATACCTTGCATCTGGTACAGTTAAATCTGTGACAAATGTAGATTTTGATTAGGGAATATTCTAAATAATAAAAAAGGGTGCGTATTGACAAGAAAACGTTGGTACTGCATCCCTTTTTTTGCAGAAAATATGAGGAAGCGGTGGCAGTATGAGACTGATATTAGAATAAAGCAACGAAAGGGAGGATTGTATGAAGAGTAAAAGGCTGAAAAAAACAAATCGATGGGTGGTATTGGCTGCAAGTTGTCTAATAAATCTATGTATTGGATCTGTGTATGCATGGAGTGTATTTGCAGCGCCGATGGCAGCACATTTAACGGAAACAACAGGAATGGCACTCAGTGCAGCAGACCTTGCCATTGCATTTACAGTTGCGAATCTTTTAGGACCGATTACGATGATATCAGGCGGGAAGATTAATGACACACTCGGGCCGCGGATGGTGCTTTTTGCAGGCGGCATCATGTTTGGCGCAGGTCTTATTATTGCAGGGTTTGCAGAAAGTGTCGGAATTTTGGTTTTGGGATATGGTATTGTCTCTGGTTTGGGCTTGGGATTTGCATATGGTTGTACCATCAGTAATTCTGTGAAGTTTTTCCCAGATAAGCGAGGACTTATAGGTGGACTTACTACTGCCTCTTATGGATTGAGTTCTGTGATTCTGCCGCCAATCGCAACAGTGCTGATTGAACACTTC
This sequence comes from uncultured Lachnospiraceae bacterium, assembly GCA_964514125.1. Lineage (GTDB taxonomy): Bacteria > Bacillota > Clostridia > Lachnospirales > Lachnospiraceae > Choladousia. The sequence continues at coordinate 8,425 of CAZEPO010000021.1, read as the reverse complement.
GGGATTACGGCTGCATTTCGGATTCTTGGTCTCTCATTTGCATTGATCGTATGTCTAGCCTCGATGTTTGTAGAAAAATGTCCGGAAGAATATGAGTTTTCAGAGAAAAAAGAAAATGAAGAGCACTGGAATAAGGAAGGTGCAGACAAAGATTGGCGACAAATGCTAAAAAGCCCAGTGTTTTATATTATGTTCCTGATTTTGATCAGTGGTGCTTTTTGTGGGTTGATGTGTACCTCGCAAACATCCTCTATAGCACAGAATATGATGGGAATGAGTGCTGGTGCAGCAGCAACAGCAGTATCAGTACTTGCACTTTTTAATGCAGCGGGACGAATTGCAGCGGGACGTCTTTCAGATGGAATCGGACGAATCAATACAATTTCTCTGGCATGTGTAGGGGCAGTCATTGGATTGCTGCTTTTGTTTTTCTGCGGACAGGGAAATATACTTCAGTTTTATGTTGGAATCTCCTTAGTTGGTATTTCCTTTGGTGCATTTATGGGTGTATTTCCGGGATTTACTGCTGATCAATTTGGAACAAAACACAACAGTGTAAATTATGGCATTATGTTTATCGGATTTGCATTGGCAGGTTACTTTGGACCGACAGTTATGAGTTGTATTTATCAAAAAGAAGGAAATTATCAGAATGCATTCCTTGTAGCAGCATTGATCGGTACAGCAGGTTTGGGATTCACAGTTTGGTATCGAAAAGTGCGTAGATTCTAAATTTTGTTTTGCAGATTCTATTACAAAAAGAGGTTGTAGAAGTCAGTAAGAATAGGTAAAATATGAAGAGAAACAGTATAATAAATACATGAGATGAGGAAACAATGAATTCATATAATCAGTTTGAGATAGTAATTTGCAAAGACATAAGAGAACAGGTGCATCTGCATTCAGAATTAGAACTTTTATATGTTGTGGAAGGTGCTGTAAAGGTAAAAATCAAAGACACAGTCTTTGAAATGTGCAGAGATGATATATTAGTTATCAATTCCAGTATTCAGCACAGCTGTGAGACGATGGATAAAACAATTGTCTGCAGCATTAAATTTGATTATCAAATACTGGTTCATTTATTAAAAAAACCAAATGGAATTTTCTGGTGCAACAGCGTTTCAGAGCCAGATCGGAATTATCTGGAACTTCAGCGAATGTGCCGAGAAGTGATTTATGAGGAGGTTGTTTCGAATCATAGAACAGACAGCCTAAAATACAGTTTGCTATACCAGATTCTGGATGAACTGGTCGAAAAATTTATGTTGGATGATACAAATATGGAAATATCCGAGAATTATGATGCAGATGAGAAGCTGCAGATTATTATTCATTATGTGCATCAGAATTATCAGGATGGAATCAGTTTATCGGATTTGGCACAGAAGATGTACACATCTACGTCTACATTGTCACGTTTATTTAAAAAACAGACAGGGACTTACTTTGCAGAGTATGTGAATCAGGTCAGAACAAAATATGCGATAAACGAGCTTCTCTATACAGAGAAGAATATGACGAGAATTGCAATGGACTGTGGCTTTTCCAATGCTTCTGCATTTACCAAGGTATTTCGTGAGATATACAATATGGCTCCGACTGAGTACCGTCAGAAGATGAAGAATGAGGTCATCCAACAGCAAGTAGTAGATATTGATATCAAGCAGGAAATCAGAGAACGATATCAAAATCGTCCGGCGATAGAAAAAAAGGAAGACGGCCAAAATGTTGCGATTGTGGATGTAACGAAGACTTCAGAATTAAATAATAATTGGAACCAGATGATAAATGGTGGATTTATTCATGATTTAATTACTGCCAATGTGCAGTATCATATTGCATATCTGGCAAAAGAGTTAGGGTATAAATATGTAAGGATCTGGATGGTATTTAATAAAAAAACGATGGTCAGTGACGGAAAGACCATTGGCAATTATAATTTTGATATGATTTTTGAGGTATTGGATTTTCTGCTAGAGAATCATATTAAACCATGGCTGGATTTTACAAACCGTCCTTATGCAAATGTGAAAAACGCAAGTGATACGGCATGGTTTGAGAACATTTGTATTGAATATCAGAACAGACATGTATGGGAGGATTTATATCAAACCTTCTTTAAGAGTATCCTGCGCAGATATGGCGAGAACGAGGTGAATACATGGCGTTTTGAGATTGGACGTGAAGGTTTTCACACATCGTATGATCAAATCTATGAGGACGACGGCTGTACGTTTGAAGACGTTTACAAATTTATTTTCAGAAGGATTCGGGAATATATACCGAATGCACAGGTGGGTTATAACGGATGTGCACCGAATATAGGTGAAGATGTTCTTAAACAAAGCCTAAAGAACTTGGTAGAATCTGATTGTAAACCAGATTTTGTTTCTTTTATGCTGTTCCCATATATTCCGATCCAGGACGAAACAGAACGAAAAACAACCGGAGCATTTATTCGGACAAAGGATAGGAATTTCGAGGAAAAAGAAATACAAAAGATGCACAGTCTGATGAATAAGGTTGGACTTGCAGACACAAAGCTTGTGGTCAGCGAGTGGAATCTTACAGTTTCAAACAGCAATTTTTTGAACGACAGCTGCTTTCGAGGTGCACTGTTTTTGCAAACGATACTCAATAAGATGCAGGAGATAGAAACAGTTGGCTTGTGGATGTGTACGGACTGGGTATGCAATTCTTTTATTGCCAAAAATGTGGTTAACGGAGGGGGAGGTCTTCTCACAAAGGATACAATACGAAAGCCGATTTATTATGCAGTTAGGATGCTGAATCGTCTGGGAAACAAATTGGTTGCACATGGTGATAATTATATCATAACAAAACAGGGCGATGATGAATATCAGATTCTGTGCTTTAATTTGGTATGGTATAGCTCAAGTTATTTTATCAATGCAGAGAATCAATCCAAAGTAGAGGATGTAAAGTCGTATTTTGACATGGCAGAAGAAAAAGCAATTGAGCTGGAGTTAAAGGGAGTCAGTGAAAACGGCTGGTATTATATAAAACGCAGAACGGTGAATGCTGAGCATGGATCAGTTGTTGATGAGTGGGAAAAATTCAATAATGACAGCAATTTGGAACGAAGTGAAATTAAGTATCTTCAGGAAATATGTGTTCCGGAATTAACCCGAACCAAGATACAGGCAAAGAAAAATAAGCTGAAATTGCCGATACATATGAAGGCAGAGGAATTTTGTATAATTCACATTTTCCCGGCGGACTAGTCATGCAACAGATTGAAATAAATGGTTGCATTAGAACTGATTGCCCAAAGGGTTTTGCAATAGTTGACAAATTATTGAAAAGTAAGAAACAGAATAAAATGGCGAATCTCGATATAGTTAAAGTAGTCAATGGGACGAAAGATATGTCGAGATTGCAGTGAAACGAAGAAACATCTGTGGCAGGAGACATATCCTGATGCAGATGTTTTTTATTTAAGAAAAGAAGGAGGAGCATACATGAAATTAGGATTAATTACATCAATTTGTGAAGGAATGTCTTTTGAAGAAGTTGTGGACTTTGCAGCAGAGAATGGATTGGAATGCTTGGAAGTTGCATGTTGGCCACAAGAGAAAGCAACTCGCAGATATGCAGGAGTAAGTCATATTGATGTGGCAAATTTAACAGAGGAAAAGGCAAAGGAAATCAAGACATTTTGCAGTGAAAGAAAAGTAGAGATTTCCTCATTGGCCTATTATCCAAATCCATTGGATCCGGATGTTCAAAAGCGAGAAGGGTATATTGCCCATCTGTATCATTTGATTGATGCATCTGCCATGCTTGGGGTAAATATGATCACGACGTTTGTTGGAAGAGATCCAAAGAAGAATGTAGAAGAAAATTTGGAGCTGGTAAAAGAAATCTGGCCGCCGATCGTAAAATACGCAGAGGAAAAGGGCGTTAAAATTGCAATTGAGAACTGCCCAATGCTTTTTACAAATGATGAATGGCCTGGCGGACAGAATCTGATGACAACTCCTGCGAACTGGAGAAAGGTATTTGAGATTCTTGACAGTCCGAATTTTGGTATCAATTATGATCCGTCTCATTTTGTATGGCAGCAGATCGATTACATCAAGCCGATTTATGAGTTTAAGGATAAGATTTTCCATGTACACTATAAAGATATTAAGGTGTACCAGGATAAGCTTGCAGATGTTGGAATTATGGCGACACCATTGCAGTATATGTCTCCGAAGCTCCCGGGACTTGGCGACGTGGATTGGGGTAAATATGTATCTGCTTTAACTGATATCGGGTATGACGGGTATACTTGCATTGAGGTAGAAGATAAGGCATTTGAGAAAAACTTGGATGATGCGAAGCGAGCAGTTAAACTCAGTGCTAGATATTTAAGAAACTTTGTAAATTAAAATAACGAGGAGAATGAATATGGAAACCATTAAAGTAGGAATTATTGGACATGGATTTATGGGACATGAACATGAAACTATGTTGACGCAGCTGGAAGGTTATCAGGTAGTCGGCATTTCAGATATTGATCTTAAACAGTTAGAGGATGTGAAGGAAGGCATTAAACGATATGCATCTAATGAAGAAATGTTTAACGATCCTGAAGTTCAGGTAGTAATTATCGCAGCAAATAATAATCAGCATCATGATTTGGTAATACAGGCTGCCAGAGCAGGCAAGGATATTATCTGTGAGAAACCGGTAGCTATGAATGTAGAAGAGCTGGATGATATGGTGCGTGTAGTCGATGAATGTGGTGTAAATTTCACAGTTCATCATCAGAGACGTTTTGATCAGGATTTCCGGACAATGAAGGCCGTGTATGATAGTGAAACCCTTGGCAAAGTATATAGTATCAAGAGTGCATTGTATGGATTTAATGGTAACATGCATGATTGGCACGTATATGTTGCAGAGGGCGGCGGAATGCTTTTTGACTGGGGCGTACATTTATTAGATCAGATTCTGTTTATGATGCCAGGAGCAAAACTTCAGTCAGTATACGCTGATGTGCGAAATGTAATCAATTTTGAGGTAGATGACTATTTTAAAATAATTATGAGATTTGACAATGATATTACGGCAGAAGTAGAGCTCGGAACCTATTTCCTCACAGATAAGATGCATGATAAATGGTTTGAAAGACATTGGATCATCGGCGGAGATAAAGGTACAGCCTATGTGGATGGATTTGATCCGGATGGAAAGATTGTACGCACAACAAAACTTCTTACAAACGTGAGCGGACATCGTACTATGACAGCAGCAGGACCGACCAGATCATTTGGACCGCCAGCAGAAGGAACACTTGTGGCAGAACCGATAAAGAAAGCAGATACTTGTCACGAGGATTATTTCGAGAATTATAGAAAAGCGTATGATGGACAGTGTGATTTCCTTGTGAAGATTCCGGAAACTAGACGTGTTCTTGCACTGATGGAGGCAGTGAGAAAGTCTGCACAGACGAAAGAATCAGTCAGATTTGAGTGGGAGTAGATATGGGATATAGAATTTTAGCAATTAATCCAGGATCGACCTCTACAAAAGTTGGTTGTTTTGAGGGGGAAAAAGAGCTTTTTTCTTTTAATATGTCCCATGATGCAGAAAAACTGGGAGAGTTTGAAACGATCAGTGATCAGCTGCCATATCGAAGAGATGCGATATTAAAGGAACTGGAACAGGCTCAAATTGATTTGGAATCGATAGATGCATTTGTAGGAAGAGGTGGCGGTCTTCTTGCAGTAGAGGGAGGTACCTATAGAGTAGATGAGACTCTGTTAAATCATGCCAGAATCGGAGCAAATGGAGTAGCACATCCGGCGCAATTAGGCTCCCAGATTGCTTATGAATTTGCAAAAAAATTTGAAAAGCCTGCATTTGTTGTAAACCCACCCGATACGGATGAGCTTGTTGCAGAAGCCAGGGTAACCGGGATCAAAGGAGTCTATCGTAATGTTCATCTGCACGCATTAAATTTGAAAGAAACGGCAATTCGTCACAGTCGCTTAAAAGGTGTAAAGTATGAGACACAAAATTATATTGTATGTCACATTGGCGGGGGGATTTCAATCTCCGCACACCGAAAGGGAAAGATGATTGATGGAAATGACATTGTCGGTGGTGAAGGCCCTATGGCACCAACAAGATGTGGCGCAGTTCCGGCGGCAGAGCTGATCCGATACTGTTTTGAACATGATAAAAAAGAAGCATTGATGCTTACAACAAAAACCGGCGGTTTTGTCAGCCATTTGGGAACTTCTGATGCGTTGGAAGTATATAACAGAGCCAAAGAAGGAGATAAAAAGGCAAAGCTTGTCTGGGATACGATGCTGTATCAGATTGTCCGTTACATTGGTGCAATGGCAGGAGTGCTGCACGGACAGGTAGACGGTATCCTTCTTGGTGGCGGAATCGTTCATAACAGTGATTTGGTTGACTTCATTACGGATGCATGTGAGTGGATCGCACCGGTAAGTGCATATCCGGGTGAGTTTGAATTGGAGGCTATGGCTGCAGGGGCAATCAGAGTGCTGAGTGGTCAGGAAGAGGAAAAAATTTATTCTGGAAAAGCCGTATGGTGCCCGGACGAAATATAGAAGGAAAGGCAGGGAGAAGTCACATGAATCAGACCAAAATAAACAAATATTCCAGAAGTGTATCAATCATCGGAGTGGGCTGTACTCCATTTATGTATACTGTAGATAATCCTGAAACAGACGGTCTTACCGAAGGAGAGTTGTTTGGTTATGCAGCATTAAAGGCAATGGAGGATGCTGGTGTAAATCCACAGGATATCGATTTTTATTTCCATGGTGAGGCATCACCATTAAATGGGTCAAACTATTTGACTCCAAATGTGCAGATCGCAAACTGGTTTGGAATGAAGGGGAAAGCGTCCATTCACCATTCTGAAGCGTGTTGTACCGGATACTATGCAATTGAACAGGCAGTAAATGCTGTTGCCAGTGGCAAATACAATTGTGTACTCTCTGGATGTGTAGAGTTCGGAGACAGCGTGGCTGTACCGAATCATCCGTATAAGCGTGAAAAGATGACAATGGACAAATTCCTGCAGACAACAGCATGGCTTTATGATCGTAACTATACCAGAAGTTTTATGGCAGGCCAGGAATTGATCTATGATGATGCAGCGGAATGGTATAAGCGAACAAGAGGCCTTACCGATGAGCAGATGGATGATACGTTAAATATGATGTCGATTGCAAATCGTAAAAACGCTTCTATGGACGAGCTTGCTATTGAGAGGCGTACTTACGAGGAAATAGCAAGGGAAGCAGGATTTGACAATGTAATGGATTATATGCGTTCCCCGTATAATCCGAAAAATGGAGATTTCCTTCGTATGAGCGGTATAGAGCTCAAGTGTGATGGTGCGGCAGCTGTGATCGTCTGTGCAACAGATATGGTAGAAAAATACATGGGCAATAAAAATCACAAGCCAATCGAGGTATTAGGATGTGGCTGTGCTGCATGTGAAGCAACAACTCCGCATTTCGAGGTAACTGCTACTGAGGAAGCTATCCGCCAGGTTTACGAGGTTACAGGAATAAAGCCAGAGGAACTTGATTTGTTCTACGCAAACGACTTTATTATTACATCCCATTTAATTTCGGCAGAAATCGCTGGTTATCTGCCGTATGGAGAAGGTTGGAAATATATATGTGACGGCCGTACTACATACGACGGAGATAAGCCAATTAATACAAATGGAGGTCGTACTTCCTTTGGACATGCACATGCAGCAAGTGGACTTGCAGACTTATATGAAGCAGTAAAGCAGATGCGTGGTGAATGTGGAGAACGACAGGTAAAGAAACTTCCGAAAACAGCAATGCTGCGAGGTTATGGCGGTGCACAGAATATTTGTGCATATATTATCAGAACAGTCGATTGATTGGGAGGTAGCAGATATGGCAATTAAATTAGAAAAAGTAGTACAGGGATTTTATGACCGTCTGGAGGAAGGCAAAATAATGGGACGCAGATGCCCGAAATGTGGAGCAGTAGAGTTTCCGCCGGTTTATGCGTGTAATTCCTGTGGGAACATGGAGACAGAATGGTATGAGATTTCCGGAAAAGCCAAAATGCATTCTATCGTAATGCCGGCGGCATTGTCTTCCAAACCGGAGTACAAAAGACTTGGCAAATACGCATATGGAGAAATTGAATTAGAAGAAGGATCCAGATTCAATGCAGTAGTCAGAGGAATTTCAAAAAAATCCAGAAAAGATTTGTTAAATCAGCTTCCGCTGGATGTACATGCTGTAATTTATCAGAGAGATGGTTATAAGACGGTAGTGTTTGATTTAGATGAAAAATATATGAAATAACTACAATATTTTGATACCCTCCAAAAAGGTGCCGTGTTGGGACAAATATCCAAGCAGGGCACCTTTTCATATGT
>CAZEPO010000020.1:15273-17835 GCA_964514125.1 uncultured Lachnospiraceae bacterium | reverse complement strand
GTCGGATGGAATGTAGAAATTCTTACCCTTCGAAACAGGCTGAGGAAAGTACTTCCAAATCGAGGCTATGCTGTCTATGAAAAATCAAAAAACACATTTAAATATTTATTATGTAGACAGCCAAGAACAGGAAATAAAATCCTTCCAGACTGACCTATGAAGAAGTACTAAAAGTCTTACTTCAGTGGCTATATGCGTTAAGAAATCCAGAACATTTGTCTGAAGCGTCTTTGACGCTGAGTTATGTTCTGGATTTCTTGTTCTTCGCATATAGTTGCTGAAGTATTAGACTTTCTTGTACTTCGTAATTAGTCAGACTGGAAGGATTTTTATTTCCGTTCTTGGCGTCCTATTTACAAAAAAGTAGCGTTATTCAAAAGATTACAGGAATACGTATTTCAGGATGAACAGCACTGCCAGAATGTACATCAGCGGTGTGATCTTCTTGCGGTTACCGGTAAACAGGTTGATGCCGACATAGGAAATAACACCAAATGCGATACCTTCTGAAATGCTGTACAGAAGTGGCATTGCAACCAGGCAAAGGTATGCCGGTACTGCTTCCGTCAGATCATTAAAATCGATTTCTACAACTGCGGAGATCATCAGGAAACCGACAAAGAGCAGCGCCGGTGCAGTTGCAAATCCCGGAATAACCGTAAATACCGGTGCCAGAAAGATTGAGATCAGGAACAGGAATCCTGTCACGATTGATGCCAGACCAGTCCGTCCGCCTTCTGCCACACCTGCTGAACTTTCGACAAATGTAGTCGTTGTGGAAGTTCCGAGAATTGCGCCTGCTGAGGTTGCAATCGCATCTGCGAGCAGTGTCTCTTTGATTTTCGGAAGCTTGCCGTTCTTATCAAGCATATCAGCTTTGTTGGCTACGCCGATTACGGTTCCGAGTGTATCAAACATATCAACAAACAAAAATGCTGCGATGATGACAAAGAAATCCACAAAATTGATACTTGCATAATCGACGTTGAAACACTGTCCAAAGGTCTTGCTGATCGCAGTCAGGTCAAAGGTGGACCAGGACGGAAACAGGGAATAAAAGCCAGCTTCCGCATCTACAACGTAAATTCCGGCAGCCTCGCAGATCATACCGAGTACCCAGGTTGCTACAATACCGATCAGAATTGATCCCTTTACTTTTTTCGCATAGAGAATTGCGATGATAAAGGTACCGATCAGTGCAAGCACAGCACTGATACCAACGGTAGAAAAGTTTTCTGTGAAGTTGACTACTGTGACCAGTGTGGAATCACTGTTTGCAACAATGTGTCCGTTCTGCAGACCAATGAATGCAACAAACAGACCAATACCTACTGAAACACCTTTTTTCAGCTGAAGCGGAATTGCATCAAAAATCGCCTCACGGACATTTGTGACAGAAAGCACGATAAAAATCAGACCTTCTGCAAAGACTGCCAGCAGAGCAAACTGCCAGCTATATCCCATCTGACCGCATACTGTATATGCAAAGTATGCATTCAGTCCAAGTCCCGGAGCCAGTGCAAATGGATAGTTTGCAAGAAGCGCCATTGCCCAGGTGCCGATAAATGCAGCGATCGCCGTTGCCATCAGGATCGCATTTTTATCCATTCCGGACGCAGACAGAATGCTTGGATTGACCGCCAGAATATACGCCATCGTCATGAAGGTTGTGATGCCTGCGATCACCTCTGTCTTAACCGTTGTCCGGTTTTCTTTTAAATGAAATAAATTTTCCAACATAAGTAAGTTCTCTCTCCTAATTTTGTGTGTTTATGATTTTCAGCAAACTCATAAATAATATGAATTCATTCCGAACAATCCTCTCTCATCTTACATGGTACGGTTCTTTTCAGCTGCAGTATGAACAGCATCCATCACTGCCGCCCGGAAACCTTTTTCTTCCAGTGTCCGCACTGCTTCGATCGTCGTACCTGCCGGTGAGCAGACCATGTCCTTCAGTTCTGCCGGATGTCTGCCGCTCTCCAGTACCATTTTGGCGGAACCGAGTACCGCCTGCGCTGCAAATGTATATGCCTTGCTGCGCGGCATTCCTTCTGCTACCGCTCCATCTGCCAAAGCTTCAATAAACAGATAAACGTATGCCGGGCTTGAGCCGCTGACACCGACCACTGCATCGATCAGCTTCTCCGGTACCAGTTCTGCCTTGCCGAAGCACGCAAACAGCTCCAGCACTTCCTGCTGTTCTGCTTCTGTCACCTTTTCGTTGACACAGATACCGGACATTCCCTCTCCGACCATCGCCGGTGTATTCGGCATTACACGCACGATCCGATGCTGATCAGAAAGCAGTTCTTCCAGCTGTGTCAGTGTGATTCCTGCCGCGATTGAAATGATCAGTTTGTCTGCGGTGATCTGTGCACGGTACTGCTCCAGCACAGCCGGAAGTACCTGAGGTTTGATCGCCAGAACAAGGACTTCTGATTGTGCGATCAGATCGTCTGTGCTTTCTGCCATACTTACGCCAAGCTCTGCATGGAGCTTTTCGCGTTTGGAGGCATGTCTGTCATAAACCCAGACATCAGCCGGCTCACATACACCAGC
>CAZEPO010000020.1:0-15173 GCA_964514125.1 uncultured Lachnospiraceae bacterium | reverse complement strand
GTTTGGAGGCATGTCTGTCATAAACCCAGACATCAGCCGGCTCACATACACCAGCCTTTATGATACCAGCCATCATGGCACTGCCCATATTGCCACCGCCAAGAAAACCTATTCTTTTTTTCAACTCTGTCGTTCTCCTTTCGTTTCATACTCCAAATGCATTTTAGTATTCCTCTGCAGATTTTGCAATCAATTTTTTCTATCTTGTCAGCATATAGAGCAGTGCATTGCAGATGCAGGCTGCGATATTACTGCCGCCCTTCCGTCCGCGGGCAACGATATACGGTACCTCGGCCTGCATGATCAGTTCCTTGGACTGTACAACGTTCACAAAACCGACTGGTACACCGATGATCAGTTCCGGCTTCAGCTGACCTGCTTCGATCAGCTCATAGAGCCGCACCAGTGCTGTCGGCGCATTGCCGATCGCAAAGATCAGCGGTCGGTCAAGCTGTGCTGCCTTTTCCATACTGACTACTGCCCGCGTTGTACCTTTTTCCGCTGCCCGCGCTGCTACGTCTTCATCTGCCATAAAGCAATAGACTTCGCCGCCATATCTGGCTAGTGCTTTTTTGTTGATGCCTGCCTTTGCCATCTGAGTATCGGTCACGATACACGCCCCTTTTTGGATCGCTTCGAGCGCCTTCTGCACAACGTCCTCCGAAAAGCAAAGATTCTTTGCATAGTCAAAGTCAGCACTTGTGTGAATACAGCGTTTCACAATCAGCTCGGTACCCGGAATCAGAGGGGTATCTCCCAGCTCTTCTGTAATCATCTCAAAGCTGCGCGCTTCTATCTCTCTCGGTTTTACTTTTTCCAATTCTATCTGCATATCCTTCTCCCTCTGACGATTCATTTCTTCGTTTTTATTTTCTGCAGCCCTTTCACGTTTCCATATTCATGATCGCATAAATCTGCTCCATATCCAGATGCTTCCGAAGCTCTGATGCGAGCAGATCGTATTGACTTTCTTTCCAGGCAGCAAAATCCACCCCGGTCAGCTCAGATACATCGATTCCCTTTCTGCGGCCCAATATACGCACAATCGCTTCCGGTACAGCCTCTTTGTCAAACACGCCATGTACGTACGTTCCGCAGACATTTGCCTGACAGGCGCCGTCCGCTTTGGCGATACCGGAAATCGTATCGCTGATCTGTGTGGCTGATGTGACTCCGTCTTTTCTCGTACTCTCTCCCATATGGATCTCATAACCTTCCAGCTCGATGCCGCTCAGTTCTGCCAATTCTTCCGGCATCTGGCCAAATGCACCGCTGACACGGGTTCTCGTTTTCTGCGTAGCAAACACAGTGTCGAGTTTCAGCAGCCCCAATCCTTTCATGGTACCGCCTGCTTCGATTCCCTCCGGATCGCTCAGTGTTTCTCCGAGCATCTGATAGCCGCCACAGATACCGAAGATCAGCTTGCCTTTTGCTGCTTCCTTCAGTACGGCTGCTTCCATGCCGCTCTCTCTGAGCCATTTCAGATCGTCCATTGTATTTTTGGTTCCAGGCAGTATGATCATGTCTGGATCTTTCAGTTCCGTCAGATGCTTTACATAGCGCAGGGATACGCCCGGAATGCTCTCAAACGGATTAAAATCAGTAAAATTAGAAATATGCGGAAGCCGGATCACTGCAATATCAATCTGACCGATCTCCTGCGGCCGCTCAAAACGCTCCGTCAGACTGTCTTCGTCCTCCAGCTGGAGATTCATATACGGTGCGACGCCTACCACCGGGATTCCGGCACGTTCCTCCAGCATTTTGACGCCCGGCTCCAGAATCGTCTTATCTCCTCTGAATTTGTTGATGATCAGCCCTTTGATCCGCTGCTTTTCTTCCTCTTCCAGAAGCATGACTGTGCCGATCAGCTGTGCAAATACTCCGCCGCGGTCAATATCTCCCACCAGAAGTACCGGCGCATCGACCATTTTCGCCATACCCATATTTACGATATCATCTGATTTCAGATTGATCTCCGCCGGACTGCCTGCACCTTCGATCACGATAATGTCATTTTCTGCTGCCAGTTCATCGAATGCTTTCCGAATATCCGGGATCAGCTGCTTCTTATAGCGGAAATAATCGCGCGCACTCATCGTTCCGAGCACCTCACCGTTGACGATCACCTGCGATCCCACGTCATTGGTCGGCTTGAGCAGGATCGGATTCATTCGGACAGACGGCTTGATCCCTGCCGCCTCTGCCTGCATGACCTGTGCCCGTCCCATCTCCAGACCTTCTTCCGTGATAAAAGAATTGAGTGCCATATTCTGGGATTTGAATGGAGCCACCCGATAGCCATCCTGCTTAAAAATCCTGCATAAGCCCGCTGCCAGCAGACTCTTTCCTGCATTGGACATCGTCCCCTGTACCATAATCGTTTTTGCCATGTCTTCCTCCTCTGTCAAAAGCTGCTCAGCCTGCGCTGTTTTCTTCCAAAATCTCGCGAAGCGCCCGGATCAGCTGTTCATTGTCTGCATGCTGCTTGACCGCGATCCGATAATATCCGGCTTTGAGTCCTTCATAGTTGCCGCAGTCTCGGATCAGCACCTGCTTCTGCACACATCGCTCAAACAAGTCTTCCGGTCCACGGAAAAACAGATAATTCGCTTCTGACTCATAGACCTGAAGCCCAAGGCTGCGCATCTCGCGCTTCAGAAATTCTTTTTCATCAAAGATCAGCCTGCGGCTTTCTTCTACATATGCTTCTTCTTTCAATGCCGCGATCCCACAGTACTGTGCGATTGTTGAGATATTCCACGGCTGTACACACTGTTCCATCTGGCTCAAAAGCTCCTGACTGCCTGTCAGTCCGTAACCCAGACGGATTCCTGCCATTGCATATCGCTTGGTAAATGCCTTCAGCAAAAAAAGATGCGCTGCGTGATCCAGCTCCGCTTTCAACGTATATGCCTCCGGTTCTTTGATGAAATCCTGAAAGCACTCATCTACCACAAGGAAAATCCCCTGCTCCTGACATCTCTGCAAAATCTTTTTCAGAAACGGCCGCTCGATCAGCAGACCGGTCGGATTGTTTGGATTGCACAGAAAGACCAGATCCAGCTCCGGCCGAAGCTCCTCCAAAAATTCTTCGGTCAGTGCAAAGTCATCTTCCTCTTTCAGCTGATAGTGAAGCACCTCACAATCGATACTCTCCAAAGCCTGCTCGTATTCCGCAAAAGTCGGTGCCAGCACAAGTGCCCGCTTCGGCTTCAAGGCACGACAGAGGGTAAAGATCAGCTCAGCTGCTCCGTTTCCGCAGATTACCTGCTCTGCTCTTACATTTTCATAGTCCGCGATTGCCTGCCGCAGCGGCTGATAGCCCACCTCCGGATAGGCTGCAGCCTGCCGCAATGCCGCTTCTCCTGCCCGCACCACAGATTCCGGTATCCCCAGCGGATTGCAGTTGGCGGAGAAATCCGTACAGTCACTGTACTTGTAAATATTTCCCCCATGTATGTGTTTCCCCATGCAAATTCTCCTCTTATTATAATAAACGAAGGATCAAAAGCAGAGCGACTGTCAGCACGCCAAGCACTGCCGTACCGTACATCAAACGGTTGGCCCGCACGATGTCCTCTGCCTCGATCGGACGGTCATTTTCTCCTATAAACGGCTTTTTGTATAAGGTCCCAAAGTACCACGCATCTCCTGCCAGCTGTACATGCAGTGCGCCTGCCATCGCAGATTCCGTATGTGCTGAATTGGGACTTGCATGATTTCTGCGATCCCGGCAGAAAATCTTCCACGCATGCTTTCCATCAAAGCTGCTGCGGGCTGCTTTTGGCTCTCTCCAGATCAGACCGCAGACAAAGGATGCAGCGACCATCAGAACTCCAGCAATCCGTGCCGGAATAAAATTTGCGACATCATCAAGCTTTGCTGCACACCGGCCAAAATACAGATATTTGTCATTTTTGTAGCCGAGCATGGAATCCATCGTGTTGATTCCCTTATACAAAAACATCAGCGGTACACCGCCCAGTGCCATATAAAACATCGGTGCAATGATCCCATCGGAGGTACTCTCAGCGATCGTCTCGACTGCTGCCTTGGTCACGCCTGTCTCGGTCAAACTTTTGGTATCACGTCCGACGATCATCGACACTGCGTATCTGGCTTCCTCGATTGTTCCGTTTTTCAGGCGGTCATACACCTTCATACTCTCTGTTTTCAGCGATTTTGACGCAAAAAGCTGGCTGCACCAGATGGTTTCCAACAGAAATCCTGCCGCCGGACAGTAGTGATACAGCACCTTCCGGATCAGAAAAGGCACCGTCAGCACGATCAGACAGACCAGCAGAACCTCCAGACAGCCGCCCCAAAGCTCCCCTTTTTCATTTTTCGGAAAAATGGCCCGAAGCTTTTTTTCCAGAAATGCGATCAGATTGCCGATCAGACAGACCGGGTGATAGAGCCAGCTTGGATCACCCACGATCAGATCAAGTATAAATCCCAGTATCAATGCCGCTAATATATTATTCATCGTTCCGTCTTCCTTTTCTGACGTTCTCTTTTGTATTCCAGTGCCTTTTTCAGAAATGCTTCCGCTGTGCGTGGATTTCCATAATAATGCAGATGCGGAAATCCAGCCATCAGCCGATCTGCTGCGTGTATACAGTCCCAGCCTCTGCTGCCAAGCGGCTTCTGTGCTGCAAAAGCCATTCCGCAGTCGGTCGAATCAAAATAGTGAAATTCATGTGCCGGAATCTCTCCCAGATCTTCGCAGCCCAGTACCGGCTGTTTTTGTCGCAGTGTAATATAGCCAAACCGCTGCAGACGCTTCGTCCGATAAACACTTCCCGGAATCACGCCTGCCATCTTCCGCTCGGTACCGTCCATGTCCTCGAGAGTTTCATGCAGATACATAAAACCGCCGCACTCTGCCATACAGGGCAGTCCGTCCTGTATCGCATCGCGAATCTGTTCCCGCATCGCTGTATTTGCTTCAAGCTGCGCTCCATGCAGTTCCGGATAGCCGCCATACAGCAGCAGACCGTCGAGATCTGCCGGAAGCCCTTGGTCATGGATCGGTGAAAAACGGACCAGTTCTGCGCCCATCTCCTGCAGCAACTGAAAGTTATCTTCATAAAAAAAGCAAAATGCTTCGTCCTTTGCCACCGCGAGCCGCACTTTTTCAGGAAGCCGATATCCATAGGCCGGATTTTTCTGACACAGGTTTTCTGCTTCCGGGCAGTCCAGCTCCGGTGCCGTGTCTGCCAGAGCGATCAGGGCGTCCAGATCCAACGTTTCCTCCAGAATCTGAGCCAGCCGTTCCAGCCGTTCCTTCAGCTCCGGAATTTCCTCCGGAAGCACCAGACCCAGATGACGGCTCTCGATCACACAGTCCTCCGCCTGAGGCACATATCCCAATACGCGGATTCCAAGTTCTTCCTCTACCATTGCTTTCATGCGCGGATACAGCATGGCAGACATCTGGTTGAAGATCACCCCAGCGATATGGCTGTCCTTTTGATATGTAAGAAAGCCCTTGATATAAGCTGCCAGCGATACGCTCATGCCCTTGCTGTTCACGATCAGGATCACCGGCGTGTCGGTCACAACTGCCAAGTCATACGCACTCGCACGGCTTGTTGTGCCGCCCAATCCGTCATAGTAGCCCATCACACCTTCTATCACGGTAATCTCGCAGTCCGCTGCTCTTCTGCCCAGCAGATAGCGTGTCACTGCTTCTCCGGTAAAAAAGGTATCCAGATTGCCGGAGCGTGTACCGATCACACGGCTGTGGAACATAGGATCAATATAATCCGGCCCACATTTAAAAGAAGCCGTCTTTTTGCCACGGTTCACCAGAGCCTGCAAAATCCCGCAGGTGATCATGGTTTTGCCGCTTCCGCTGGCTCCCGCTGCCAACAGGACTCTTGGAATCTTCATCTTTGTCCTTCTCCTTCAAAAACAAGTTTATTGGCGAACAAAATCTTTATTTTTTCTGACATGTAATGATGTAAATTGGATTTTCACCCTTCATCAGATGATACCGCCCGAGTTTTTCTGCCCGCGATATCCCAATCTGTACGATCTCTGTTTCGCAGCTTCCGCAAGACAGTTCCTCCAGGCCTCCTTCTTTCTCATGAACGCAGTCAGCTTCGCAGCTGTGTTCTGCTTCTCGGATCACCTGTAATGCTTCTGTCACTGTCTCTAATGTAATACAGTTGATCACAACCCTTATCTGCGGATTTTTTTGCCAAAGCAGTTCCATGATCTCACGCAGATTGCCGGACGAACCTCCGATAAACGCATGCGTTGGTGCCGGAAGCTCTGCCAGTGCCTCCGGTGCTGTTCCCCGGATCACGGTCAGATTCTCCGCCGCAAAGTTTCGCTTATTCTGTTCGATCAGTTCTGCCGCTTCTTCCTTTTTCTCAATCGCATAGACCATGCCCTGATGCGCCCGAAGTGCCATCTCGATTGCTACGGAACCAGTGCCTGCTCCGACATCATAGCAGATCGAATCTGCCGTAAGTCCCAGCTTCGCTAGCGAAACAGTCCGCACCTCGCTCTTGGTCATCGGCGCTTTGCCGCGCAAAAAGCAGGCATCCGCAAGTCCATGCGTCATCTGCATCGGTTCTGCATCTGGATTCCAGGCACAGATTACGCAGAGTGCATCTCCCTTGTAATCCACCAGTTCAGCCGCACGTTTTACAAAAATATGCTCATTTTCATAAGAAAGATTTTCACCCACATACAGCTGTACCTGCTCCATATGGTAGAACACCAGCTTCTGTGCGAGCGCTGCAACACCGTCTGCCGTACCCAGGATTGCAAAAACTTTCGGATTATGCCGGATCAGTGAGATCAGGCTGCAGTCTCTTCCATGGACACTCGCCAGCACTGCATCGTCCCACGAAAGACCAATCTTTGACATAAAGTAGACTACAGAAGAAATCCCGCAGATAACCTCGATATCCCAGCTGTCATTCAGCAGTTCCAGCAGTTTTTTTGCCCCGCTGTAAAATCCAACATCTCCGGACAACACGATCACCACACGCCTGTACTGCGAATGTTCCTGAATATACTGGCAGATAGCTTCGCTTCTATATTCATAGACCGCTGCCTGCTGCCCATCTTGGACTGCATCAACCATTCGTCTGGCCCCGATCAGAAGATCCGCCTGCTCCAGTGCTTTTGCCCCTGCGATCGTCAGCGTATCCCTGCTGCCCATACCAATGCCAAGTACTGTGATATGCCGAGGCTGCAGATGCTTGCCTGTTCTGCATTCAAAATGCTTCAGCAGCATCTCTTTCGCCTGCTCCAGTGACAGCCCTTCCTCCTGCAGCGGTCTTCCGATGATCACCGGAACAGCCTTGCATTCATATGCGGCATCTAACTTTTCCTGAAAACCACCCGCCGCTCCGGTATCCTTGGTCACCAGATAACGGCAGTCAAACTGACGCAGCATCGCTGCATTCAGTTCCTTCGAAAAAGGTCCCTGCATACCAATCAGATGTTTTCCAACAATTCCGCATCGGTCACATGCCTCGATCACAGACGGCAGTGATAATACACGCGCATACAGACGCTCCTGATAATCCGGCAGTGCTGTATATTTCACCAGTTCCTTGCTGCCTGTCGTCAGAAGAATATTGCCCTCTGTGTTTTTCAAAAACGCAACAGCCGCTTCTGTATCTTCTACATAAACCGCCTGCTCCGAATGTGCTCCTTTTTCACGCAGAATTCTCCAGTACGCAAAGCCTGCTGCCTCACAGGCACTGCGGATATTCTGTGTCACCTCTGCCGCATAAGGATGGGTGGCGTCCAGCACCAGCTCCGGCTGCAGTTTCTGCATCAATGCTGCCATTTCCTGCTGATCCAGCCGCTTGGCATGAACATGCAGGTATTCACTTTCTTCATAGGAAAGACTTCCATACTCTGTTGCCACACAGGCATAAGTCGGAATCTGATTGTGTGCAAGCAGGCTGCACAGCGCAACGCCTTCTGTCGTACCTGCAAAAATCAGAACTTTATACATTGCGATATCCTCTCGGTGTTACCATTTTGCCGTTGATCTCTCTGGTCTGAGAGTTGCCGATAAATACAGTCGTAAACATATCAACCTGCGTATCCCGCAGTTCTTTCAGCGTCATCACCTTACTCAGCTCGCCCTCACGGCCGATCTGCGTCACAGTACCGCAGATGGTGTCCGGAGATTTGTACTGCATCATCAGATCACAGGCTTTCTGCAGATAATCATGGCGTTTTTTGCTGGAAGGGTTGTAGAGACAGATGACGAAATCTGCCTGTGATGCTCCAAGCAGTCTCGCCTCGATCTTCTCCCACGGTGTCAGCAGATCGCTGAGACTGATCAGGCAAAAATCATGAATGAGCGGAGCTCCCAATACGGCTGCACCACCTGTCGCTGCAGTGACACCGGAGACAATCTCCAGTTCCACGTCCGGATATTTGATGCCGACCTCATACATCAGTCCTGCCATACCATAGACGCCTGCATCGCCGCTGCAGATCATGGAAACGGTCTTGCCCTTCTGTGCTTCTTCAAACGCAAGCACACAGCGTTCCACCTCTTTTTTCATTGGAGTGGTCATAAATTCTTTTTCACCAAAATATTCTTTTACCAGATCTACATAAACCGTATAACCGATGATGACATCGCTCTCCTGCATTGCCCGGATTGCTTTGCCTGTCATCTGTTCATATTCACCCGGTCCGATTCCCACTACATATATCTTACTCAAAATAACTCCTCCATTCCGCAGCTGCCAGTGCCGTTGTCACACCGTCCCTGCCTGTTTTTTTCCGAATCAGCCTGCCGCCGCTGGCAAGTACGGCGCTGCGTTCGCATACATTATCCACACCTGTCACACTCTGTACAAAAGGTGAGACTGAAAATGTCCCCTGTACCTGCCTCAGTTTTTCTTCGCTGAAGGTTTCAAATGGAATCTGAAGCCGCTCTGCTAATGCGAGCAGACCCTTTTCTTCTTTTTTCAGATCAATACTGGTCAGCTTTGCCACTGCCTGCAGATAAATACCGCTTTCCTCTACGGCTGCAAGTGCCGCCGCAAAGATTCCTTCTGTGTCTTTATCTTTTCTGCAACCCATACCAAGCACAACATTTTTCGGAATCACGATTGTCGTAATCGGAAATGGCTTCACGGACTTCCGATTGGTCACTGCAATACCGATTTTCAACGTTGCTTCGTCCATTTCTTTTTTATAGCTGTCTTCTTTTTTGAAAATATCTGCGGCTTCACCTTTCGGGAATTGCCGCATTTCGCTCTGTATCATTTCTTTGTCAATCGGTCTGCCCTGCACATCGCAGCGCACAAGTCCCTGCGGCAGCGCTTCTTCTGTCGGAAAATCACTGTAAAATCCGACACTTCTGCCTGCCAGAAGTGCCGCCGACACCTCTTTGGCTGCCTGCATATTCAAAATCTCACACTGGTTCTTTTTGGCAAACAGATCGACTGCAAAACAGTGATGCAGATCGGTCGCTGTCGTCACAACCGGAACCGCCCCCAGAATCTGTGCGATCTGTTCCGCCAGAGCATTAGCTCCGCCAAGATGTCCGGAGAGCAAAGAAATCACAAATCTGCCGCACTCATCTGTCACGAGTACAGCCGGATCTTTTTTCTTCGATACCAGATAAGGTGCAATGTGGCGTACCGCAATCCCGCAGGCGCCCACAAAGATGATCCCGTCAGCCCAGCCAAACTGCTCTCTGACCCACGCATCGGTATTGACCGGTTCTGCATCCGGTATGTAACGGCTCTTTTTGGCCAGACGGATCTGTGCTTCTGCATTTTTTTCTTCCAGGCTGTGCTTCAGCTTCTCTGCCGTGATACAGCCAGTCAGACTAAAGCATATGATTGCCAGTTTCATACCTTATTGTGCCGCCTCTCTGAATTCTGTGGTAAACGTCGGATCATACAGTTTGGAACGCTCATAATTCGATGCTTTGACTGCATCCCCGATGATCATCAGAGCCGTTTTGGTAATCTGATGCTTCGCTGCGGTCTCAGCCAGCGTACCTACCGTACAGATAAATTTCTTTTCATCCGGCCAGGTAGCCTTATATACGATCGCGGCCGGTGTATCTGCCTCATAGCCGCCCTCGATCAGCCGTCTGCTCAGTTCCTCAAGCATACCTGTGCTCAAAAATACAACCATTGTCGCATGATGTGCCGCAAAAGACTGAATACTTTCTCTGGAAGGAACCGGAGTTCTGCCTTCCATGCGTGTAATGATCACACTCTGCGATACCTCCGGCAATGTATATTCCAGATTCAGGGCACTGGCCGCACCGCAGAATGCACTGACACCCGGACAGTAATCATATGCAATCCCTTTTTCATCGAGCACATCCATCTGCTCGCGGATCGCACCGTAAATACACGGATCGCCTGTATGCAGACGAACAGTTGTCTTGCCTGCCTGCTCTGCCTGTACCATCACCTCCAGCACTTCTTCCAGTGTCATTTTCGCACTGTTGTAAATGCTGCAGCCTTCTTTTGTGTAATCGAGAAGCTGTGGATTGACCAATGAACCTGCATAAATTACAACATCGGCTGTCTCCAGATAATTCTTGCCTCTCACTGTGATCAGATCAGCCGCTCCGCTTCCTGCGCCTACAAAATGTATCATTTTCCTTCCCCTTTCTCTTTGTGCATCTGCCCATTCTTTTCTTCTTTCGACAAAATCCGGATCAGCTCCTCTGCCGATGCAGTCTGTCCCAGATAACCCTGTACATTGGAAAATACAACTGCTCCAAGCAGAATCTGTTCATAGGATCTGTGATCCAGATAATACTGTATTTTGTCCATCACCTGCTGCATTGTGTCCTTCAGCAGTTCTTTCTGTTCCAGCACTTCCAATGCTTCATCTGTCGTATTGCAGTTCAGAATCTGCCTCGCACTCTCCAAATCTGCTCCTGCCCGGATCGCATTGGCTGCCAGAAGCTCCATTCTGCTGTCCGCGCAATGTGAGTGCGTATTCATGATCCCGCCTGCCACTTTTATAAATTTGCCGATATGCGATACAAACAAAAGACCTTTTACGCCCATATTGATCGCCATATCGATCGTTTCTCCTACATAATTGCTGCATTTGATATTATTTTCAAAAGGAAGTTCCATATGGCTGCGCAGATATTGTGCACCATAATTGCCCGGCGTAACGATCAGATATTCTTCCCCTTGAAGGTAATGCTGCTGCATCTCTACACGGATACTTTCCACCAATGCTTTTTCACTCATCGGTTCCACAATCCCGGTCGTTCCCAGAATCGAAATACCGCCTTCAATCCCCAGCCGTGGATTAAACGTCTTTTTGCTCCGTTCAATGCCCTCCGGCACCGAGATCACAATCTCCAGTCCACCTTCATAATCATACTGTTCTGCGATCTCTTCCACCTCTTTTTGGATCATGGCTCTTGGCACCGGATTGATCGCCGCCTCTCCGACTGCCTGATTCAGACCGGGGCGTGTCACCCTGCCTACACCGATTCCGCCATCGATCTGTATCTCTCTTTCTGTCTTTCGCACCGATGCGAAAATCAGAATCCCGTCTGTGGCGTCTGGGTCGTCCCCGCCGTCCTTTCGTACCGCACAGGAAACTTCCGTTTCAGAACAGCAAATTTCCTCCAGCGGAAGCCGCAAAAGGATTCCTTTGGGCGTCATCAGTTCAATCTCCTGTACGATTCTGCCGCCAAGCAGCATCTTGACTGCGGCTTTGCTGGCTGCAGCTGCACAGGAACCGGTCGTATAACCGAAGTGAAGCTTCTTATTATTCTTGATCACATAATAGTTTTCCAGACCTTTTCCCATAATCCTGTTTCTCCTGACAACGAACCTGAAATTCAATATCTATTTAGCGTTTCGGCCAAGTGATCGCTTTGCCGCTCTGCTTCGCGTAGTTGATCAGATCTGCTATACGCTGATTGCACTTCCCGATCGGCACCTCTGTCACAATGATCTGTCTGCACTTTTCCATCACAGCCAATGCCCTTTGACAGGCTGCGTCTGTGATTTCTTCGAACGGCTCTGCTGTGACAACCTCTGCCGCCAGCAGTTTCGCGAGTTCATAATCCATATCGTTTTTGTAAATGATTCCTGCCGCAAAGGGCGTATTGTTTTTTTGAAGCTGCCGATAGACCGGAATGCCATTGCCGCATGCAGACAGAACGAATACTTCTGCCTCGCCCTCCGGTCTTGGCAGTTCTATGCTGCCAAATCGCGGATCAAAAAATCCATTGTCGATCTCATACAGTTCCCGAATGATCTCCGCCCGGAAGATTTCCTCCGGCGCTCCATAATGAAAGATCTTGTCTCCTTTGACACAAATGATCTTGTCTGAGATTTTCTGTGCAAGATCAATCTCATGCAGCGACATGATCACCGTGATCCCTTTTTCTTTGGCCATCGTCCGCAGAATGGACAACAATTCCAGTTTATGCCGGATATCCAGAAATGAGGTCGGCTCATCAAGAATGATGATCTCCGGCTCCTGGCAAATGGCTCTCGCCAGAAGTACACGCTGACGCTGACCGTCACTGATCTCATTGAAATCTCTTGGTCCCAATTCAGCGGCATGAACCAGCTGCATACATTCTTCTACTTTTGCTTCATCTGCTCTGGTCAAAATGCCAAGCCTTCCGGTATAGGGATAGCGCCCCGTTGCCACCACATCGTGACAGGTCATCAGTTCCGGCTTCATACGTTCGGTCAGAACAACTGCCATCTGTGTGGAGAGTTCCTTATGTGCCAGTTTTGATAAATTTTGTCCTGCAAGATACACGCTTCCGGAGATTAACTTCAGCTGCCGCGTGATGCTTTTCAGGATTGTGGACTTGCCGGAACCGTTTGGACCGATCAGCGTCACGATCTCTCCCTTTTTTATTCCGATTGAAATATCATGGATCAGCGTATTGCCGTCATACCCCACCGCCAGATCACTGGTCTGAAAATAAAACTCTGTCATGCCATTTTTCCTTTCTGCCGCTTCAGCAGCATCCAGATCACGACCGGAGCACCGAAAATCGAAGTCACGGTACTGATATTCAGCTCCAGCGGTGAAAATGCAGTTCTTGCGATCAGGTCACTGATCATGCAAAAGACTGCTCCGCCGAGGAATACACCCGGTATCACTACGATTGGTCTGGAGGTTTTCAGTGCCAGCTTGACCAGCTGCGGCACAGCAATCCCCACAAAGGAGATCGGGCCTGCAAACGCCGTCACGCAGGCAGAGAGAACGCTGGAGATCAGGATCAGCAGTACACGAAATACTTTTACATTGACTCCCATGCTCTGCGCATACGCTTCTCCGAGCTGATATGCCCCGATCGGCTTGGAGAGCAAAAATGAAAGTACCAGCATCACTCCGATAACCACCGCAGCGATCTGTACATTGCTCCAGTTGCTTCCGGAAAAGCTGCCCTGCGACCAGCCGTGCAGGTTAACAATATCCGAATCCTCTGCAAATGTGATCACAAAATCCGTCACTGCAGAACAGATATAACCAATCATAATACCTGCTACCAGAAGAACTGACATATGCTTCAGTCTTCTGGAAAAAAGCAGAATAAATCCCATCGACAAAAGTGATCCGATAAACGCTGCGATAATCAATGTGTAGGAAGATACTGCCTGAAACTGTCTCAGGAAAATGACCATCGTCAGCGCAACTACCATCTTCGCCCCTGAGGAAATACCGAGCACAAACGGCCCTGCGATCGGATTGCCAAAAAAAGTCTGAAGCAAAAAACCAGACAGAGACAACGCTCCGCCCAGCAAAGCCGCCATAAATACTCTCGGAAGACGTATCTTCCAGACAATGCTGTACTCTGTCTCGCTTCGTGCGCTGCCAAATAAGATCCGAAAGATCTCAGGAATTGAAATCTCTACACTTCCAGTATTGATATTCAACGTTACAATAATGAAGAAGGCTGCGATCAATCCCACAAAAACAGCCGTATAGCGGGTGCGCCTTTTGAAATTTTCCATATGAAATCCTGTTTGTACAGGGGGTGTATCGTTCTTACGTTTCATCCTTCGTCTTACCTTTCCAGAATAAGATGATGCCAGCTACTGCAGTCTGTTCAGAAATGTCATCTCTCTGTCTGTATCCGTCAGCATGGCATTCAGATCCATAATAAAATCTGCCGCTTTGTCTGATGCCTGAAACATTGCTTTTCCGGTACACCACACATTGCCGTTCTGCACCGCATCAAAATCTGCAAACAGTTCATTCTTGGCAAGCAGTTCCTCTATTGCAGTGATTGGATTGTCGATTGATGCATTATAAATCAGATAGTCCGCATGGATCGCCTTTTCATAGAATTCTTCCATTGTGATCTTGGCCGAGCTGTTTGTGCTGCCCTCTACCACAGGCTGTTCAAAAATATAACGTCCGCCTGCCAGTTCAATGCTCCGCGGAATATAATCATCTGTCTCTCGTACAACGATCTGCCCATTCGTATTTACATAAAAATAGGCAACCGTCTTTTCTGTATTTTCAAAATCCTGCAGTCCTGCAAGCATCTTTTCCTGTTTTTCAAGAAATGCTTCCGCTTCAGCCTCTTTGTCAGCCAAAAAGCCAAACAATCGGATCCACTCTGATTTGCCAAGCGGATGCTGTTCATAGTTCGAATATTCCACAAACACCGGAATTCCAAGATCCTCCAGCATTTCCTGCACTTTCGGTGCATGCAGGATCATTGTTGATTCGATCGCAAGATCACATTCCTGACTGATCAGCAGCTCATAATCCGGCTCACTGTATTTGCCTGCAAACAGCATGCTGCCATTTTCCAGTGCTTTGACCGCAGAATCAATATACCAGCCTGAAGCCTGTGTTCCAGTCATTTTGATGTCTGTGAGATCGTCCAACGCATCATAAAGTGCCATGATTGAAGTCGCTGTCAGGTAAATATGATCCAATGGTTTCTGCAGCACCACATAAGTATCATCCAACTGCTCTGGAACCGGCATTCCTTCCGGAACAACAAGGTACTTCGCACTTCCATATACATCGATCACTGCATACCCATCGTTATAATAATGCAGATCATACCGCTCTGAATAGTTTAAATCCAACGTGGACTCATAGGTAAGTCCTTCGATTTCCGGAATTTCTGTCATCTCTGTAGCATCTGACGATATTTCCTGACTTCCCAGAATCGCAGCATAGACCTTCTGCCA
>CAZEPO010000019.1:0-18210 GCA_964514125.1 uncultured Lachnospiraceae bacterium | reverse complement strand
GTGCCAATGACAATGCTTCCGGTCAGGCATTGCTGCTTGAACTTGCCAGAGTACTCCAGAATACGGCAACCGATACTGAAATTCGATTTATTTCTTTTTCTGCAGAGGAAGAAGGTTTGATTGGATCTACTGCCTATGTAAATTCTTTGACACAGGAAGAAAAAGACCACATTATCGGCGATATTCAAATTGATATGATTGGTCATTATAAAAGTACCGGCAGTCAGATCGGTACGATATCTTCTGAGGAAACGCTCTTAGTACAGATGCTGAAAGAGGCCTCCAAAGAAGTGACAGGAACAGAATGGAACACTGCCTGCATTACAGCAAGTGATCATGCATCTTTTGCTTTTGCAGGAATACCAGCAGTCCTGATTGAACAGGAATCTGCCGGATTTACCGAGAATCATCGTTTTATCGATCAGACTGCGCTCATCGACCCGAAACAGGCAGTTGAAACAGGCAAAGTGATCGAAGCTGTGATCCGCAGTATTGCTTCAGAAGAAAGCGGATCTTTGGCGGAATCCGCCAGAGAAACATCTGTCCAGAATGCTGTTGCAATCCAGGAAAATACGCCGGTGCTTTTTGGCGCTGGCAAGTCTGATGTATCCGTAAAACTCGGTGCTTCCGGACTGTTTCAAAAAGATATCCTCAGTGAATTTGGCTACGAACAGTCTTATTATTTGATCAATGCATCCTGGTTCGGCTGGGAACCGCTTCCTACGGAACTGGTTTATCGCAAAGATACGCTCACTCTCGATCGCGTATTGATTCAAACGGATTCCCTTTCTCTCTCGGAAGACGAGCTCAGTGAAAAGCTGACGGAAACACTTGGGGAGCCTGTCGTTCAGGAAGATGGCACAGCAATCTGGGGCAGCAGTTCCATGGCAGAAAACCCATCTCTGCGGCAATATATCATCACAGAAGAAGACGGAGCACAAATGATAGAAGTACTTTCCTATATGCATCTTAATACAGGCGAGGATATTATGGTCTATCCGCTTCAGGACGCTGATGAATCCATGGAAGGAGATGCTGCTGACCAGGCTGTTCTGGCAGCTGTGAGAAAGGTCATACCGGAACAGGATCCTTATGTCAAACAGGTCATCTCCTGGACCGATGGATACAGTTATGTACTTGGTTCCTGCACCGCAGATGATCTGACCAAATCTGACAGTTTTTCAATCCGTATAGACAAAAATGACTTCTTTAACCATGACGGGACCATGATCAGTGAGAGTAAATTCCTTGCAACAGCCGTTCATGAATATGGACATGCACTGACCCTGAACGAAAGTCAGATGAATGTTTCGCTGCTTACAGAGACAGCCAATTACAACGATATAACCCTCTATCAGGAAAACTCTTATATGAAAGCATTTTATGACAAATTCTATGCAGACGGAAAGCAGCGTGATTTCTACGAATACCCGGAAGATTTCGTTAATGAATACGCAGGAACAAGCGGTATTTTCGAAGATATTGCAGAGAGTTTTATGCAGTTTGTGTTCAGTGAAAAGCAGGAAGACGATTCACTGGCAGCCCAGAAGATCAATTTCTTCTATGATTATTCGGAACTTGTGACGGCACGTGATTATATCCGTCAGAATTTTGATTATTAAGACACTTTTGATGCCAAACGAATAGCTTTCTCATTTTTGGAAATCATAAACGTAAAAATGCTGCAACAGGCAACTACAAAACAGCTGCAGCAAAGGAGGCGTTTATGAAAGAAAAAGAGAAGCAGACAGAAGCAAAAACCGAACAGGAAAAAACACAGCGCGAAACCATAAAGGAGACCGGTGAAGTGACGCTGAGCCATCGGATTCATCTGCTCAGCGTGATTGGTGAGGTGGAAGGACATGAATGTCTTCCAGGCAATTCAAAAACTACTAAATATGAACATGTCCTGCCGAAATTGGCAGCGATTGAGGACAGTGCAGACATTGACGGACTGCTGATCCTTCTGAATACAGTGGGCGGCGACGTGGAAGCCGGCCTTGCCATTGCTGAAATGATCGCATCTTTGTCCAAGCCAACGGTATCATTAGTGCTTGGAGGAAGCCATTCCATCGGTATTCCGATCGCTGTATCCACCGATTATTCGTTTATCGTGCGAACCGGAACCATGGTCATCCATCCGGTTCGAATGAATGGAACTGTGATCGGAGCGCCCCAAACTTACGATTATTTCCGTCAGATGCAGGATCGGATCCTTGGCTTTATCGCAGAACATTCAAAAGCAAATAGGAAGCGGCTGGAGGAACTTATGCTTGATACGGGAATGCTGACCAAAGACCTTGGCACCATTCTTGTAGGAGAAGCTGCAGTTCATGAGGGCTTGATCAATGAAGTTGGCGGAATCAGCAATGCACTGAAAAAGCTTTATGAACTCATCGCTGAATAAGTCGTTTTTGCTGCCAAATGCCCTGCGCAAAAATTCTTGTGTCATAAGAATTTGTCTGCTATAATAGAAAAGATGTAAAGAGGATCTTTTATACGGAGGAAAGTATGACAGTCATAGAATCAATTTTACTGGGGATTGTGCAGGGAATCACAGAATTTTTGCCGGTAAGCAGTTCGGGGCATCTGGCAATCATTCAGAATATCTTTCATATAGAGACCAATGGAAGTATGCTTTTTGATATTATGCTTCACCTTGGTACGCTGGTTGCTGTTTTCGCTGTATACCGCAAGGATATCTGGAAGATGATTCTGGAAACACTTCATATGTGTGCAGATCTCTTTTCGAATCTGAGGATCTGGATCCTGAATCAAATACACAAAACATCCTTACCGTACAAAAAGATTGTTCATAACAATTACAGAAAATTTGTAGTTCTTATTCTGGTTTCAACAATTCCCACCGGATTGATCGGTGTGCTCGGCAAAGGCCTGATCGAAGCAGTCAGTCAGACGCTTCTGATCCCGGGAATCTGTCTTTGGATCACAGGTGTGCTCCTCATGATGGCAGATGTGGCCAAAGAAGGAAAAGATCTGCCGCGAAATGTCAGTTACAAAAGCGGAGTTCTGATCGGAGCAGTACAGGGATTTGCTACATTGCCCGGTATTTCCAGATCCGGTGCTACGATCACAGCCTGTATTCTTTGTGGGCTGGAGCGTAAATTTGCAGTGAAATATTCCTTTATCCTGTCAATACCGGCAATCCTCGGTGCAGCTGTTCTGGAGATCAAAGATGTGATCGCAGAACCTATTGTGCTCGCCGATGTGGGAATCTATCTGATCGGTACAGTATTTGCTGCAGCGGTCGGTTACATATGCATCAAAACAATGCTGGTCGTTGTCCGCAATAAGAAATTCAAATATTTTTCATGGTATTGTTATGCAGTAGGTGCCGTAGCGATCGCAGGGCATTTTCTACTCTAATGATGAACCGCTGTTTCCCAGCAATTCCGCAGCGATTGGGAACAGTCATTTTTAAGCAATTCAAATTTTCAAACCAAAGGGGAGGCAGATTACTTGGCATCCAATACAGCAAAGAAACCTTCAGCCGCAGGCAGGAAACCTGCGGCTTCAAAAAAGAGCAGCCAGAGCAGAAGCACAAAGACCAACACAAAATCATCGGCTGCCAAAAAGAAAACCACAGCAGCAAGTACAAAGCAGACCAAAGAACCGATCATCCTGCAGGAGCGTGAGACCGCAAATCCAATGATCCTAAAAGAAGCCGCTCTGTGGCTGGTTCTGGCAGTCTGCATTTTGCTGTTTATCAGCTATTTTGGTATCGGCGGATACATTGGGGAAGTATTCAGTGATATCAGCTTCGGAGTGTTCGGCCTTATGGCGTATTTATTCCCATTTTTAATCTTTATTTCTGCAGCATTCTGGATTTCAAATGGAAAAAGCAGTATTGCAGGTATGAAATTTGCCGCAGCAGTCGGTTTATTTCTTTGCCTTTGCAGTTTTGCTGCACTTTTCGCCGGACAGCACGAACAGGTCTATGGAATTGGTGAGATCTACAGTATGAGTGCAGCACAGAAAAATGGCGGCGGTGTACTTGGCGGCTGTCTTTGTCAGGTACTCTGTCCGGCAGTCGGTGCGATCGGAACCGGTATTGTTCTGGCCATTTTTTCAATCATCTGTATCGTTCTGATCACACAGAAATCCTTTATGCGTGGTGTCCAAAAGCAGAGCACCCGTGTCTATCAGAATGCACGGGAATCCTCAGCACGCCGCCGTGAGGCGCAGCGTCTCGCACAGCAGGAGAGAGCACGCCAGCTGGAAGAACACCCTATGCCGGAAAAGCGGCAGCCCATCTTGGTAGAACGGGAATCCGTTGTGCCTGAGCGCACGGCAGAGCTGCCCAGAAAACAGACCATCGAAAGCAGTCGTGCACAGATTGATGTGCCGATCTTATTCCCGGTACACAGCAGAGAAAACCGTACCAGTCACAGAGTGACAGGCGTCACAATGAATACACAGATTCAGGGCGATCCTTCTTATGTAGGTGCGGAGATCCATGAAATTCAGCCGAAGCCATCGGGTATCGCCCGCCCAGCCAAGCAGCCTGAGAGAGCAACCAGCTATATTGATCTGGGAAATGCCAAACAAGAGACTTTTCCTGCCGAGGCAGAATCACTGCAGATGCAAAAGAAAAACGCTCCTGCAGATTCGCTCCCGGAACTGCACATCGAGGGAATGGTAAAACCTGAAGCTGTTCAGACAGAACAGCCAGCTGCAGCAGAGGTTCAGATTGAACAACTCGATGTTTCTGATTTTCCGGATGCACCAGACATGGTAACGCATGAAGAAACGGTACACAGTACAGGTGTGATTTCACGAAAACGTAAAGCATCTTTTGCTGACGATATTTTCAGAGATGATTCTTCCGATGCAGCGCCTTCTTCTGCCGGCACCGTATTTCGCAGTTCTTCTGTTCAGCAGCAGATCGCGGCTGATCTGGAAGATGACGAAGCAGATCCAAAACCTGTGCAAAAACAGGCACAAAAACAGTCTGACGAACAGAACGCCGAGTCCGCACCAGCTGCCAAACGCAATCCGCGTTCTTCTGAAAAAGAGATTGCAGACGGCATTGCTTCCGTAGAAGCAGAGATGGCCAAAGCAGCCGAAGCAGTCAAACCTGAATACGTTTATCCGCCGATTGACCTGCTGAAAAAAGGCAAATCATCCGGAAAAGGCAATCAGGAAAATGAGATCCGTCAGACAGCAGCCAAGCTGCAGCAGACGCTGAACAGCTTCGGTGTGCATGTGACTGTCACAAATGTCAGCTGCGGCCCAAGCGTTACCAGATACGAGCTTTTGCCGGAGCAGGGCGTAAAGGTCAGCAAGATTGTAGCCCTTTCGGATGATATCAAGCTGAACCTGGCTGCCGCCGATATCCGTATCGAGGCGCCGATCCCAGGCAAAGCCGCCGTCGGCATCGAAGTGCCAAATACAGAAAACAGTATGGTTGCACTGCGTGACCTGTTTGAATCAGATGAATTCCAGAATCATCCGTCCAAAATTGCATTTGCAACCGGTATGGACATTGCAGGAAAGGCTGTGGTTTCCGATATTGCCAAGATGCCTCACCTTCTGGTGGCCGGTGCAACCGGTTCCGGTAAGTCCGTCTGCATCAATACGATCATTATGAGTATTCTGTACAAGGCACACCCTGACGAAGTCAAACTGATCATGATCGACCCGAAGGTCGTAGAGCTCAGTGTCTACAACGGAATCCCGCATCTGTTCATTCCGGTCGTGACAGACCCGAAAAAAGCGGCAGGTGCACTGAACTGGGCGGTAGCTGAGATGACGGATCGTTATAATAAATTTGCAGAATACGGTGTCCGTGACCTGAAGGGCTACAACAAAAAAGTAGAAGCACTGGACGGTATTGAAGATGAGAACAAACCAAAGAAGCTGCCGCAGATTGTCATTATCGTGGACGAGCTTGCCGATCTGATGATGGTGGCACCAGGCGAAGTCGAAGATGCGATCTGCCGTCTGGCACAGCTTGCCCGCGCCTGCGGTATCCACCTGATCATTGCAACACAGCGTCCGTCCGTCAATGTCATTACCGGTCTGATCAAGGCAAATATGCCTTCCCGTATTGCATTTTCCGTTTCTTCCGGTGTCGATTCCAGAACGATCATCGATATGAACGGAGCTGAGAAGCTGCTCGGAAAGGGTGATATGCTGTTTTACCCGCAGGGCTATCAGAAGCCTGCCCGTGTACAGGGCGCTTTTGTATCAGATGAAGAAGTGGCAGATGTTGTAGACTTTCTGAAAAACAAAAATACCGATGTCAGCTACAACGCCGAAATGGAAGAGCAGATTGCCAAAGTACAGCAGGCAGTATCCTCAGCACGAGCAGCAGAAGACGTAGATGCTCTTTTCACTGACGCCGGTAAATTTATTATTGAAAAGGACAAGGCTTCCATCGGCATGCTGCAGCGTGTCTTTAAGATCGGCTTTAACCGTGCTGCCCGGATCATGGATCAGCTCTCAGAGGCCGGAGTCGTAGGACCGGAGGAAGGAACAAAGCCGCGTAAGATTCTGATGTCTGCCGAGCAGTTTGAAAATTATCTGGAGGAAAACGGCTAAACGGAGTACTTGTTCTCCATAAAAAACAATATATGCCGGAATTGTACAGTACAGTTCTTTAAATTATCGTTGAATTTTCAGATTTGATGTTTTATACTGAAATTATGCATATATGTTTTTTGCATCTGGAAAAAAGCAGAGTCATCTGCTGTAAACACACATTGGAGGTATAGTATGTATAAGATTTTGAAAGCAGGAAAGCTTGCGGGCAATATCTACGAGATGGTAGTGGAAGCTCCGCGCGTAGCAAAACGTTGCCTGCCTGGACAGTTCGTTATCGTTAAAATGGACGAAGTTGGCGAGAGAATTCCGCTTACAATCTGTGACTATGATAGAGAAGCGGGAACGATCACAATCGTATTCCAGCCGATCGGAGCTTCTACAGAGAAGTTTGCGACACTGCAGGCTGGCGATTCTTTCCGCGATTTTGTAGGACCGCTCGGTCTTCCGTCTGAGCTGTGTCTGGAAGAGAATCTGGAAGAGACCAAGAAGAAAAAAATCCTGTTCGTAGCCGGCGGTGTAGGTACTGCTCCGGTTTATCCGCAGGTAAAATGGCTCCATGAGCATGGTGTAGAGTGTGACGTTATTGTCGGTGCAAAGACAAAAGACCTCGTAATTCTCGAAAAAGAAATGAGTGCAGTCGGCAATCTTTACCTGACTACAGATGACGGTTCCTACGGAAGACATGGTATGGTTACCAAGGTAATCGAAGACCTCGTAAATGAAGAAGGCAAAACTTATGATCACTGTGTATCCATCGGACCGATGATCATGATGAAATTCTGCTGCCTGACCACGAAGAAGCTCGGTATTCCGACCATCGTCAGCATGAACCCGATCATGGTAGATGGTACTGGTATGTGTGGTGCCTGTCGTGTCATGGTAGGCGACGAAGTAAAATTCGCTTGTGTAGACGGTCCGGAATTCGATGGACATCTCATCGATTTTGATGCTGCTATGAAGAGACAGGCAATGTACAAAACAGAAGAAGGCCGTGCCCTTCTGAAACTGCGTGAGGGTGATACTCATCACGGCGGCTGCGGCAATTGCGGAGGTGACAAATAATGGCAGATGTATTGAAGAAAGTTCCGGTAAGAGAACAGGACCCGAAAGTAAGAGCAACCAACTTTGACGAAGTATGTCTTGGATACAACAAAGAAGAGGCAATCGAGGAAGCTTCCCGCTGCCTGGGCTGCAAAAACGCAAAATGTGTACAGGGCTGTCCGGTTAATATCGATATTCCGGGCTTCATTGCAGAAGTAAAAGAAGGCAAGATCGAAGAAGCATACAAAGTAATTTCCAAATCCAGTGCACTTCCGGCAATCTGTGGTCGTGTATGTCCGCAGGAAAGCCAGTGTGAAGGCAAATGTATCCGTGGTATCAAAGGCGAAGCCGTATCCATCGGTAAGCTGGAGCGTTTTGTAGCTGACTGGGCAAGAGAGAATGGTATCAAACCGCCAGCTCCGGAATCCAAGAATGGTCACAAAGTAGCAGTGATCGGTTCCGGTCCGTCCGGTCTGACTTGTGCAGGCGACCTTGCTAAACTTGGCTATGATGTAACAATCTTCGAAGCACTGCATGAGGCAGGCGGCGTACTTGTTTACGGTATTCCGGAGTTCCGTCTTCCGAAGCTCGATGTAGTAGCTAAAGAAGTAGAAAACGTAAAATCTCTCGGCGTAAAGATTGAGACTAACGTAATCATCGGCAAATCCGTGACCATCGATGAGCTGATGGACGAAGAAGGATTTGAAGCTGTATTTATTGGTTCCGGTGCTGGTCTTCCGATGTTCATGGGCATTCCGGGTGAGACAGCCAAGGGTGTATTCTCTGCAAATGAATACCTGACCAGAAACAACCTGATGAAGGCATTCCGTGAAGATTACGATACACCGATCGCAAAAGGCAAGAAAGTGGCAGTCGTAGGCGGCGGAAACGTAGCTATGGATGCTGCCAGAACAGCACTTCGTCTTGGTGCAGAAGTACATATCATCTACCGTCGTTCTGAAGCAGAGCTTCCGGCACGTGCAGAGGAAGTACATCATGCAAAAGAAGAAGGTATCATCTTTGACCTTCTGACCAACCCGAAAGAAATCCTTGTAGACGAGAACGACAGTGTCTGCGGCATCAAGTGCGTACGCATGGAGCTTGGTGAACCAGATGCATCCGGCAGAAGACGTCCGGTAGAAGTTCCGGGTTCTGAGTTTGATATCGATGTAGATACCGTGATCATGTCACTTGGTACATCACCGAACCCACTGATCTCCTCCACAACGATCGGTCTTGATACAAACAAGAGAAAATGTATCGTTGCCGATGAGACAACAGGACAGACATCCAAAGATGGTGTATTCGCCGGCGGTGATGCAGTAACAGGTGCAGCTACCGTTATCCTTGCTATGGGTGCAGGTAAAGCAGCTGCTAAGGGAATCCACGAATTCCTCAGCGCGAAAAACTAATCCTAAATAAGCAATCAGGAACCCAGAATATGCTGATCTCGATCAGCAGTCTGGGTTCTTTTTGTACGAAACAGGAACAAAAACCAGAAAAGGAATCTTATATGAAAATCACAATATTAACGGTTGGTAAGATCAAAGAAAAGTATCTCCGTGACGGTATTGCCGAATACGCAAAGCGCCTTAGCCGCTACTGCAAGCTGGAACAGATCGAAGTCGCCGATGAAAAGACTCCGGATCGCGCCTCCGCAGCAGAAGAACTCCAGATCAAGGAAACAGAAGGCGTTCGTCTGATGAAAAATATCAAGGATTCTGATTATGTCATCGCACTGGCACTCGACGGAAAAATGCTGGACTCTGTTGAATTATCCAAAAAAATAGAAACACTTGGCATACAGGGGGAGAGCAGTCTCGTGTTTGTGATCGGCGGTTCCCTCGGGCTTGCCGATGAGGTGCTCCGGCGCGCAGATTACAAGCTTAGTTTTTCGAAAATGACCTTCCCACACCAGCTAATGCGTATGATCCTGTTGGAACAGATCTATCGCGGATATCGTATCATGCACAACGAACCATATCACAAATAAACGGCATAATCGGGCAGAAACATACATATAGTTAGGAAGAACAGCTTTGGCGGCAGGAGGGCCGTATGAAGGACAGAAACGAACGTTTTTCACTTGCTGCATTTGCCCGCTCGCTGCAGCTGCCGCAGGATTATGCCAAAGGAAATACCATCATTGAAATGCAGGGACGCGAATCAGTCTGCATTGAAAATTTTAAAGGAATCTGCTCTTATACCAGAGAAGAGATCCGCCTGCTCACACGCCGAAATAAAATCTGTATCACAGGGAATAATCTTCGGATCGACTGCTATACCCGGGATACGATTGAAATATCCGGATGTATCTGCAAGATAGAGTATTTATAAGGAGGTCTCTATGGAACAGCGGGTTCTTTTTTTCTTGAAAGGTTCTGTAAAGATCCTGATCTGCGGCAGTTCATATGACCGCTTTCTGAATCTCTGCGCATTTCATGGGATTCAGATACGCAGTCTGCTGCCAACCGAAAATGCTTATACTGCAGAGCTGTCGATCCGGGATTTTCGGCGGCTTCGTCCAATCGTAAGGAAAAGTCATGTCCGTATCCATATCCTCAAACGGCAGGGACTTCCTTTTTTTATACATAAATATAGGAAACGAAAGCTTTATCTGGTCGGAATCGCTGCAGCGCTTCTTTTTATGATCTGGCTGTCTTCGCATATCTGGAATATCACGATTGAAGGAAATATCTCACAGACAGATGATATTCTGTTCGAATATCTGGATCAGAATGGGATCATTCATGGTATGCCCAAATCTCAGGTAGACTGCAACGAGCTGGCAGATCAGATCCGCAGTTCTTTTTCTCAGTTTTCCTGGGTTTCTGTCAAACTGAAAGGCACCAGACTTTTGATCCAGGTAAAAGAAGGAATCCAGCTTAAAGCAGATGAGATTTCGTCAACTGCCTTCGCTGACACAAGTGACAATAACCAGCTTTCACCGGCATCCAGTCTGGCTGCATCTGCATCCGGTATCATTTCCTCGATCTATGTACGCAAAGGGATACCACTTGTAGAAACAGGTACAGAAGTGGAACCTGGCACGCTTCTGGTTTCCGGGGCCGTGCCGATCTATGATGACAGCGGTACACTGGTCAGCTGGCAGTATGTGACTGCAGACGCCGACATCGTGGTTCAAACTAAATTGCCGTATGAGGATGAAGTATTGTTTCATGCGGAGCAGAAATACTATACCGGCCAGGAACAGACCGTTTATCAGCTGCAGCTTGGAACACAGCTTTTCGCACTGCCTGGTAGCTTTCCAAGCTTTGAATCTTGTGATATTTTTACAGATCTGCGCCAGCTGAAGCTGACAGGCCATTTTTATCTTCCCATCTATCTCCGGAAATTCACTGCAAAAGAGTATGAAATAACACAAATTGTCCGTACAAAAGAAGAGAGTGAGCAGCAGCTCTGGTCAAATTTAGAATATTTTATAAAAAAATTAGAGGAAAAAGGGGTTCAAATATTTGAAAATGATGTTAAAATAGAGTGGAATGAAATGTCCGGTCATGCAGTCGGCATCTTAACGCTGGGAGAACCAGCGTTTCAGTCCGTTGCAGTCGGGACGACTGAGGAGGAATTACTGAAAAATGAGTATGGTTGAAATGACACTTGCTGTTCCAGTCGAGCACGAACAGAATATCTTCGGCCAATTTGATCAATATGTGAAAAAGGTGGAACGCTCCCTTCAGGTCACGGTGCTGAGCCGTGACGGAGTGATCAAGATCCTTGGCAGTCCGGTCAATGCAGTCCGTGCCAAAAAGATTTTTGAAAGTCTTTATGAACTATCCAAACGTGGAAATACCATTACAGAACAAAATGTCAATTATGCGATTGCTTTATCTGAGGAAGAAAAATCTTCCGCGATCGTGGAAGTAGACGGAGACTGTATCTGTCATACGATCAACGGCAAACCGATCAAGCCGAAAACACTGGGGCAAAAGGCCTATGTCGATGCAATCCGCAAAAAAATGATCGTCTTCGGAACCGGACCTGCCGGAACCGGTAAGACTTATCTTGCCATGGCGATGGCGATTACCGCCTTCAAAAACGAAGAAGTCGGCCGTATCATCCTGACGCGTCCGGCAATCGAAGCAGGAGAGAAGCTCGGATTTTTGCCGGGTGATCTGCAGAGCAAGGTGGATCCGTATCTGAGACCGCTCTATGATGCATTATATCAGATCATGGGACCGGACAGCTTTATGAAAAATATGGAAAAAGGACTGATCGAGGTAGCCCCGCTTGCCTATATGAGAGGCCGTACTCTCGACAATGCATTCATCATCCTGGATGAGGCGCAGAATACCTCTCCGGCACAGATGAAGATGTTTCTGACCCGTATCGGTTTTGGATCAAAGGTTGTCGTGACCGGTGACCAGACACAGAAAGATCTTCCGACCGGTGCACCATCTGGTCTGGATACGGCAATGAAGGTTCTTTCCAAAGTAGATGACATTGCATTTTGTACCATGACCAGTCAGGACGTTGTCCGTCATCCGTTGGTACAAAAGATTGTCAATGCATATGAAGAATACGAAAAACGCGAGAAAAAGCATGATGCCAAACCGGCTCAGCGAAGAAACAACAGACAGGGAGGATATTCTTATGACCGTTGATTTTGAAAATGAGAGCAATATTGATCTTGGAATTGATTGTTTTTCTCTTGCAGAAGAAGTGATCTCTGCTTCCCTCGATTATATGGATTGTCCGTATGAAGCACAGGTCAGTCTGCTGATCACCAACAATGAAGAAATCCACAAGATCAATCTGGAACAGCGTCAGATTGACCGTCCAACTGATGTGCTTTCTTTCCCTGTGACTCAGTACGAAACACCGGGTGATTTCAGTATTTTGGAAGACGATCTGTACATGGACAGCTTCGAACCGGATTCCGGCGAGCTGATGCTCGGCGATATCGTTCTTTCTGCGGACAAGGTACTCGAGCAGGCAGAAGCTTATGGGCATTCTGTCAAGCGTGAATACGCATTTCTGATCACACACAGTATGCTTCATCTGATGGGTTATGACCATATGACAGAAGAAGAAGCCAAGGAAATGGAACAGCTTCAGGAAGAAATTTTAAAAGAGCTTCATATTACAAGATAGGAGGTAACTATTTATGATGAATAAGAATTTCAAAAAAGCAGCAGCAGGATTTGCAGCACTTGCAATGCTCTCAGGCAGTATACTCACTGCATCAGCAGAAGAAAATGGTATGGTACGCAGTTTTTTAACTGGTAAACTGGTTCCGGAATCAATCGGACGCACCAAGGCAATCTCTGTTATGTTCAATAATATTCAGGATGCACTTCCACAGTCTGGTATCAGCAATGCAGAAGTCATTTATGAATCTCCGGTAGAAGGCGGCATCACCCGTCTGATGGGAATTCTGGAGGATTACCAGGATGTTGAACGTATCGGCTCGGTCAGAAGCTGCAGAAACTATTATGTATATTTTGCGCGCGAATTTAATACATACTATCTGCATTTCGGACAGGCAGTCTATGCACTGGATCTTCTGAATCTGGATTCTACACTGAACTTAAGCGGACTGGAATCCGAGGGTGAGATCGTATATTATCGTTCTGATGATTTTGCTTCTCCGCACAATGTATTTACCAATTATGAGCGGATCTGGAATGGTATCGATTATATGAATTATCCGACTGCCTATTCAGATGAATATCTCAGCACAAACGGTCACTATATTTTTGCAGCAGACGATGCACCGGTTACCCTGGAGCAGGGTGTGGATGCCGCTGTCGTTGTGCCGGGCTATTCCTACAACAATGCCCACTTCATTTATGATGCAGAGACTGAGAAGTATACCAGATATCAGTACGGAGATACACAGATTGATTATCTGACCGGAAACGCGCTCAAATATGACAATGTCATTTTCCAGTACTGTAATTGGGCTCCGTTTGACGAAAACGGCTATCTGAATATCGATGTACTTTCCGGCGGAAGCGGAAAATATATCACAAAAGGAAAAGCAATCGACATCACATGGAAAAAAGACGAAGTCAACACAGAGGATGCCTTTGCAAATGAAAACTTCGGTGTGACACATTATTATGATGCCGACGGCAACGAGATCACTCTGAATCAGGGTAAGACCTGGGTATGCATCGTACTCTATCCGGATGATGTACAGGTATATGCTGATCTGGCATCCTTTCAGGGGAATTAAATAACA
The DNA here is from genome assembly GCA_964514125.1 of uncultured Lachnospiraceae bacterium. Lineage (GTDB taxonomy): Bacteria > Bacillota > Clostridia > Lachnospirales > Lachnospiraceae > Choladousia. The sequence goes on along the minus strand of CAZEPO010000019.1, from coordinate 4,394 downwards.
GAAGTTTAAGAGGTCTGACGTGAAAGAAAATAACAAAAGTGGAAGCAACTTTTTAGTACAGGGTTCCATTTTGGCTGCTGCTTCGATCATAGCCAAGGTCATTGGTCTGATCTATCGTATTCCACTCAAGAATACGCTTGGCAACGAAGGAATCAGTTACTATTCAACAGCAAATGAAATCTATGCCATATTGCTTATGATCTCCTGTTTCAATCTGCCGCTTGCTATCTCTAAGCTGGTGTCGGAACGGGTTCATAAGGGAGAATACCGCAATGCACACAGAGTATTTCTGTGTGCCGTGCGGTTTGCGCTCGTTACAGGAGGCGGTATCGCACTGTTCACCTATATCTTTGCGGGCGTGATCACAAAATATCTGATGTCTTATGAATTGGCAGTTTATGGACTGCGGGTTCTTGTTCCGGCAATCCTGATCTCAGCGATCATCGGTACATTCCGCGGTTATTTCCAGGGCTATTCCAACATGGTTCCGACTGCTATTTCACAGGTCATCGAACAGATCGTTAACGCGATCGTAACCATCGTCTGTGCAAATATCATGTACAGTTATGGTATGTCACTGGCAGCCAAAAACGGCAATGAACTGCTTGGACCTGCCTGGGGTGCAGCAGGAGGTACATTTGGTACCGTTGCCAGTATTACAGTAGCACTGATCTTCATGATGATCGTCTACAAGCTGCAGTATAAGACACTGCGCCGGAATATGCGGCGCGACCAGAGTTCCAAGACAGAATCAGAGGCTAAGATCTACCGTGCATTGATCGCAACGATCGTTCCGGTCATCTTCAGTACCGTTATTTACAACATCAGCAATGTTGTCGATCAGGGAATCTTCAACAAGGTCCTTCAGGGACAGGGCTATACAGAGGCACAGTACGGTGCCATCTGGGGTGTCTATACCGGTGAATTTCGTGTTTTGATGAATGTGCCGCTGGCACTTGCATCGTGTCTGGCACCGTCTGTAGTGCCAAGTCTGACTGCAGCAATGGCCAATCACAACCGCGTGGAAGCGCGCCATAAGATCAAAACGTCCATCCGATTTACGATGTTTCTGACAATTCCATGTGCTGCCGGCATGGCTGCCCTGGCGAAACCGATCATTACCATGCTGTTCCACCCGGAACAGGGGCTTTCCCTGTCCGCCGGAATCATGCAGATTGGTTCTTTGATGATCGTCTTTTATGCGCTGTCCACTCTGACTACCGGTATCCTGCAGGGACTGGGACAGATGAAACAGCCGCTGATCAACTGCAGCATTGCACTGGTGCTCCATATCATTCTGCTCTATGTGCTGCTGACTGCAGGCAATCTGAACATTTATGCTGTCGTCTATGCGAACATCGCTTTCGCACTGATCGTATGTATTTTAAACGGAATTTCGATCAAACGTTTTATCGGCTACCGCCAGGAGTATTACAAAACGTTTGTCGTACCAGCCATCGCCTCTGTCATTATGGGCTTCGCAGCATTCATTGTATATTCCTTCTTTAATGCATTTGCCGGAAATACAATCGGTACTGTGATGGGTATTTTGGCCGGTGTGGCTGTTTACGGTATTGGCATGGTTGCTTTTCATGGTATTACGACAGAAGAGCTTGCCATGTTCCCGAAAGGACATCTGATCATTAAACTGCTTCGGAAGATGGGGTTGCTCCGATAAAATGCAGTAAGAGGAGAATGTTATGAATTTGAGAGAAAAATTAAAAGACAAAAAACGGATTGTTGTTAAGATCGGCAGTTCCTCGATCACGCATCCGGAGACTGGAGCTCCGAATCTGACCAAGCTTGAGATTCTGGTTCGCGAGCTTTGTGATCTGAAAAACACCGGAAAAGATGTAATTCTGGTATCATCCGGTGCGATCGCAGTCGGCCGTCAGGCAATGGGCTTCCAGTATCGTCCGAAACGTATTGCCGAGAAGCAGGCATGTGCAGCAGTTGGACAGGCACAGCTGATGATGATCTATCAGAAGCTGTTCAGTGAATACGGCCACCGAACTGCTCAGATCCTGATGACCAAAAACACCGTTACCAATGATCTGAGCCGTTCCAACGCAGGCAATACGTTTGAAGAACTGCTCACCCTGGGAACAATCCCGATCGTAAATGAAAATGACACCGTCTCTACCTATGAGATGCAGTATGTCATGCAGTTCGGTGACAATGACACCCTTTCTGCAATCGTAGCAGCCCTTGTCGGTGCTGATCTGCTGATCCTTCTCTCGGATATTGACGGACTCTATACCGACGATCCGCGTCAGAATCCAGATGCACGCTTTATCGATGTCGTAGAGACACTGGATGAACGTCTGATGGAGATGGGCAAGGGAAGCGGCAGCAGCGTCGGAACAGGAGGCATGGCGACCAAGCTTTCCGCTGCACAGATCGCTACCGCGTCCGGAGCAGATATGATCATTGCCAATGGGGAAGATTTCCATATTCTTCACCGGATCATGAACGGGGGCACCTACGGTACCTTATTCAAAGGAAACAGACAACCAGACTTTTCACTTGGCAGTCTTTTATAATGCCGAGACGAACAAACAGGAGACAATCATGAGCGAATTAAACTTAGATCGAATCAATGAACTTGCACGTAAATCCAAGGCAGAAGGACTGACTGAGGATGAAAAGAAAGAACAGGCAGAACTTCGCCGGATTTACATTGAAGCAGTAAGAAGAAACCTGAGAGGACAGCTTAACAACATCGATGTTCTGCAGCACGATGGCAGTATTGTAAATCTGGGGGAAAAATATGGAAAAAAAGGACATTAGAAAACAGGTATTCAAGAGTCGAAAAGAATTAACCGAAACAGAGCTGGAAGCCAAAAGCAGAGTGATCTGTGAAAAGATCATGCAGATGGATGCTTTTTTGAAAGCAGATACCCTCTATACCTACATGGACTGCAAAGGAGAGGTTTCCACAAAGCTTTTGATGGAAGCCGCATGGAAAATGGGCAAAAAAGTAGCCGCTCCAAGAGTGCATGGCGAAAATATGACCTATTACCTGATCGATTCCATGGATGATGTAGAGCCTGGCTACTATGATATTCCGGAACCGAAAGCAGACTGTCCGGAAGCAAAAGATGAACAGGCACTTCTGATCGTACCGGGTGTTGGATTTGACGCAATGCGTCATCGCTGCGGATACGGCAAAGGCTTTTATGACCGCTATCTGAGTGTGCATAATGCACATGCGACTGTTGCTGTTGCATTTGAATTTCAGGTAGTTGATGAAGTTCCGGCACAGCCTCACGACATCAATCCGCAGTATCTGATCACTGAAGAACGTTTTTTCGCTGATCCGGATATCCTCTTATCCTCAATTGGCCAGAAAGCGAAAGAAACAGAACCGATCCTTCGCAGTCTCTCCACAGCTGCCAAAAACGAGGCGCTCCTCAAGACCGCGGAATACCTGGTCAGCTGCAGTCAGGAAATTATCGAAGCCAATCAGAAGGATATCACCAATGCACGTGCCATTCAGATGCCGGAAGGTCTTGTAGACCGACTGATGCTCAACGAAGCACGGATTGAAGGCATGGCAGAGGGACTTCGCCAGATTGCAGGACTCGATGACCCGATCGGTGAAGTTTCCGAAATGAAAAAACGTCCAAACGGACTTATGATAGGAAGAAAGCGTGTACCGCTCGGTGTGATCGGCATCATTTATGAGTCCCGTCCAAATGTGACGGCTGATGCGTTCGGCCTTTGCTTCAAAACAGGCAATGCCGTCATTCTGAAAGGCGGCAGTGATGCGATCCACTCCAACACAGCAATCGTAGCAGTGATCCGCCGTGCATTGACTGCCTGCGGTATCTCTCCGTTTGCAGTGCAGCTGATCGAGGTCACTGACCGAACCACGACTTCCAAATTTATGAAGCTGAAACAATATGTTGATGTACTGATCCCGCGTGGCGGTGCCGGACTGATCCGTGCCGTAGTAGAAAACAGTACAATTCCAGTCATCGAAACCGGAACGGGCAACTGTCATATCTACGTCGATGAGAGCGCTGATATCGAAATGGCGATCAATATCATCAACAATGCCAAAACTCAGCGAATTGGTGTCTGCAACGCCTGTGAATCCATCGTGGTCCATAAAGCAGCAGAGCAGAAGCTGCTCGGTGCGCTGAAGCAGAAGCTCGATGAGCATCAGGTTGAACTGCGCTGTGACGAAGCTGCACTGGCCTGTATCGAGGGTGGAGTAGCCGCCTCTGAGGAAGACTGGGGCAGAGAGTATCTGGATTATATTCTCTCCGTCAAGACTGTTTCATCAATCGACGAAGCGATTGCACACATCAATCGCTACAATACTGGACATTCAGAAGCAATCATTACAGAAAATTATGCCAATGCAATGCGTTTTCTCGATGAGATCG
>CAZEPO010000018.1:6846-18321 GCA_964514125.1 uncultured Lachnospiraceae bacterium | reverse complement strand
CTCGACACCACGGGTATGAACCGTGTGCTCTAGCCAACTGAGCTATCCCGCCATAAATATGGGACCTACAGGGCTCGAACCTGTGACCCTCTGCTTGTAAGGCAGATGCTCTCCCAGCTGAGCTAAGACCCCATGTTTCTCGTCCGCTTCGATGTCTCACCTCAGCTGACTTCCATAGTATATCCCAACATTCTAAAAATGTCAACACCTTTTTTTGAATTTTTTAAATTTTTTTTATTATTTTAATTTTCGCAAATATATAGACAAATTCTCAAGAGATTCTGCGGATCTCAGCAGCCTTATGCGACTTATGCCGCGCCAGCTCTTCTTTCCATTCCACTTTGTAAACCAGACCATGAAGTACAAAACTCATCATCGCGCCGCAGACAACATCTACAACCGAATGCTGATCCAAAAATACAGTAGATGCACAGATCAGCACTGTAATTACAAAATGTACCGGAATCGCAATCCTGCGGTACTTCAGATCTTCCAAACTGCAGATTGCCTGAAAGATCATAACCGTATTCATCACGTGAATTGACGGACAGACATTGGTCGGTGTATCGATTGCTCTGAGGTAAACCACCAGGTTATAGAGAAAACCTGTCTCGTGCGGGCCTCCTGTCAGTCTGAGATTCAATCCGGTCGGAAATACATAATAGATGAGCAGGCAGATGGTCAATCCTGAAAATACCATCTTGCAGAGCTTGGAATAATCCTTCCAGCCTCTCTTGTTGAACCAGAGAAACGCTCCCACTACATACACATACCAGAATACATATGGAATGATAAATTCCTCACAAAACGGAATCACATCATCAAGCTTACAGCGAATGATATATTTGGGTACTACATTCTGCTCCAGCCAGCAAAACGCAGCCAGATAAAAGATAAGATAACATACGGAAATCATCAATGGATGCTGTTTGAACCAGCTTTTTATTTTCTGTATCTGCATACTGTTCCTCCCCTTTGGCAGCACACATACCGCACCTGCGATATCCAGAATACTTTTTCCAACTAACGATAATAGCACTAATCTTCAGTCTATGCAATCAAATTTTATTCTTTCATATAAGTACCATTGAGCGGTGACTCAGATGCATCGTAATCTTCTTCATTCGAAACGGATACGTCCAGAATCGTACCATTCAGATTGAACACAACTACATAATGATCGTCACCATTGTAAACAGCCTGCATGCCATTGACCGCTGCTGTACCCGAAATACCAGACTGTGCAAATGCAAAGGAAATCGTTGTTTCATCCAAAAGAGCGATGTTTACAGTCTCATCGTCGCTGACATAGGCGCCGCTCCAGCTGTCTGCTGCAGTTGTGCTGTCCGATCCGACACCTTCATTGTCAGCGGCATCTACATCTTCATCCGGAATGATCTCTCCAACCGGTTCCTCTGCCGCAGGTGTATTCTGTGTTCCTGCAGCCTGATTCTGATCGACAGTATTTTGATCAGCAGAACTCTGTATCGTATTGCTACCATCGGCTGTCTGAACCGGTGCAGATGCACTGCTGCCTGAACCAGCGGTCTCTGTTTTTTGTAAAGAATCGCAGGCAGTCAATGCCAGCATAAGCGCTGCTGCTGCGGTAAATGCAATCAAAATTTTCTTTTTCATAATCGTCCTCCTGCTTATGAATACGAAAGCTCTTTTTATATTATGCCATTTTTGAGTAATTCTAGCATGATTTTTTTGCTTTGTCACAATGTTTCGAGTTTCTTAAGAAAAAGATTCGATTCTGCATCATTTTTTTAGAAAGTATTCGTTATATATAGTGTAGGAACTTCAAAGGAACTATGGAATCTCCGCAGTCTGCTCACCGCAGTTTCCGGATCCGTATCAAAATACTCCAGGATCCTCCGGCAATCGACTGCACACCAGTCAAAATTCCCAGTATAAGTATTATAGCTGCTCCACCAATAATCCTGAATATGTTTTACATAGTTCAGCTCCAGCGGAAGCCGATGGATCACACGGCAGCAATAAAGGATTTCATCCATGGTATTCACCCTTTGTGCCGCATCAAGCTGCAGAGTAGGTGAATCACCGTTCCATATGTCTGCAGTTCTGGCATCCCAACACAAAAATTCAGATATCGTTCTCTGCATATTTTCTCCATAATCAGAACATCCGTCTGTAGCAGAAAGAAAATATGCTTTGCTGTCTGTTATGCAAAAAGCATACAAACGCCATCCTTGCTGACGATAAAGATCAAAAACCAGATCCAACAGCTTTTTCTTACTTCGTTCATCGGAAAAAATGAGTGGACTTCCCGCCAGAGTATGATAATATACCTGTTCTGCTTTGACTGGATACAACATTTGATCGTTCCCCCTCAAATTTATTCTATTTGTATATTATCATTTTTACATACCTTTTACAACATTACGAAACAATTAGTGTCATTATGTCTTTTTTCTGTAATGGCCCTGGTTTGTTTACCAAAAAACAAACCATTCTCCCTCACTTTGAAAAAAGATGCAACATCTCGTTGCATCTTTTTTCTCTGCGCTTTATGCTCCGGCCGATGCCGTATACGTCTGTCCGTATACAGCACTGTAGCCATTGATTTTTTCCATGATTCGATCCGCTTCTGTACCCTGCGCAGGAGTCGGCTGATAGTTGTTATAATTGGAGGTCGATGAAATACTGCATGGAATCACTTCAATCTGATCATCATCCAGAATAGTTCCATCTGAAATCGTGAAGGTCTGCTGGAAGATCATTGTATCCTTATCTGAAGGTGTCGAATTGCCGCCAAAGCAGAAATTACCAAGACTGTATACAATATAAACTCCATTATATTTTTCAATTCCCTGCAGTACATGCGGATGATGTCCCACCACAAGATTTGCTCCGCAGTCTACTGCCAGATGCGCCAATGTGGTCTGTGTCTCATCCGGCGCAGTTGCCTTTTCGCTGCCCCAATGGAATGCGGTAATGATCAGCTGCGCCCCTTTTGCCTTGGCCTCTGCGATCGTTTCACGCACCTGTGTCTCTCTTCCAAGTCCGTCATTGAGCACATAGATGCCGATAAATGCCATCTGGATGCCATTTACTTCTTTCATAACGATCGTATCACCGATACAGTAATCAATTTCCGCTTCAGTCAGGTACGTCTTCGTATCTTCCAGACTCTGTGCTCCATAATCACTGCTGTGATTATTAGCAAGCGTTACCACCTCGATTGAGCCTTCCTGAAGAATCTCAGTATAGGACGGATCGCCTTTAAATGCATACTCTTTCATCTCTCTGGTATTCTCCGTCGTAAAGGTTCCTTCCAGATTGGCAAAGGTAACATCATCTGCTTCCAGGATCTCCTTGACATTTTTGAAAAAGTAAGCTTTGCCATTGACTGCCTCGAATGCATTAAAGTTCGTCATCGTATTAAAATATGCATCTGTACCAAGTGTACAGTCACCGATCGTGCTGACTGTTACACTTCTGCTTTTGCTGACTGTCACGGTACAGGTCATCGAAATTTCTGCAGAATCTCCTGTACTCTGTGCACTTACTTTAATAGAAGCAATACCTTCTGCTCCCGCCGTTATGACTCCATTGCCGTCTACTGATGCGACTGATGCATCTGTACTTTCATAACGAACCTCTTTCAAAAGTGCATTTTCAGGCACTGTGACCACCTGCAGCTTCCGTGATTCCCCCGGAAACAGGGAAAGCTCTGCCACATTCAGTTCAATCGACTCTGCAGCTTCCATCGTAGTCTTCATAGGAACACTGCGATTACCTGCCGTATCTTCCGCATAAAAATAATAAAGTGTATCTGCCGTATAATTCAGTGGTTCCTTATAAATCTGATAGTTCGGAAGCACTTCAGGCGTATAGCTGCTCACGGTTCCATAATAGATATTTTTCACCGCAGAACGGGAATCTGCCGCAGTCAAAACGATTGTATTTTCACTACGTTCTGCAGTCACCACCGGTACCTGATCATCCAGCTTCGGTATCTCGATCCTAGCTGCCAGCTGCGTACCGTCTTCCAGTGTGACCGCCGCCTCAAGCAGCCATTCTCCGGTCTCTATCGTAATAATCCCAGTCTCATCCGGCGTATAGTCCTCACCGTTGACTGTCACCTGCTTCACACTGCCGCCGGATGCCTTGAATTTCAATGCAATCGGATAGGAACTGCACCATTCCTCCGGTTCACTTTCTACGGTAACCGTCAGACCGCGGTCTGCTGTGACATGCTCACTCTTCTGACGCTGTTCCAAAAAGCTGCCGATTCCATTCCACACAAAAGCGATCACCATGCATGCCAATATGACTCCGGCCAGCAGCATGATGCATTCTTTTCTTGAAATACCACGCTGCTTCAGATTCTCTATCAGCTCCAGTGCATAATCCCGGATTCCTGAAAACGAAATTTCTTTTTTCTTTTTTTCTGGCTGCTGTGTTTCTTCGGAAGCACTTAACTTCTGAAGCGCCGCCTCTTTCGCCGCAGCTTCCTGCTCTGCACGGATCTCTTCTTTTGAGATGCCGTTGCGCTCCAACAGCCGCTCAAAAATCTTTTCGTCTTCAGAAAGCTCAAAGTCAAATTCATCTTCTACCTGAGACTGCTGATTTTCTGACTGTTGTTCTTCTGACCGCTGCGCTTCCGACTGCTGATTCTCTGACTGCTGCTCTTCTAAGCGAGCCTTGTCCGTATCTCCATCCTGTGTCGACGAAACACGTTCCATCGATTCAGCAGAAACTGCCGGTTCTGTGATTGGCGCAGAGCCGGTTTCTTCTGCCTGCTCTGCTGCCTCTTCCTGCCGGATTTCTTCTGCTTCTGATTTTTCTTCTGCCTTTTTCTTTGCAGCTTTTCGTCTTTCAGTCAGACTTGCCAGACTCAGGCTCAGCTTGTCCGCTGCAGTCTGCAAAATCAAAGTAAGTCCCTGTTTGTCCTCTTCCGACTTTGATCTTTTCGCTTTTCTGGCTTCCTTTTTTGCCTGTCTTTTTGCCTCAGCTTCTCTTGCCGCTGCTTCCTCTGCCTCTTTTTGGGCTGCGCGTTCTGCTTCTGCCTGCTCCTGTGCAAGACGCTGTGCTTCCCGCTCTTCCTCAAGACGCTGTGCCTCTTTTCGCTTCAGCATTTCTTCCGGGTCCTCTCCCTGCTGAACTGCCTTCACGATTTCCAGAAGTCCATCGACTCCATCTGTCTTTAATCTTTTCTTCATTATTTAAAATATGCGACACCTGATTCAAAAATCTTCAGGTCCTGTTCTCCATAAATATTTATAGCTACAGAATCACCGCGGCGTTCTGAATGTGCCATCTTACCGAAGACACGTCCGTCCGGGCTTGTGATTCCCTCGATTGCGAAATAGGAACCGTTGACATTCCACATTTCTTCTCCGACTGCCAGATTGCCATCTGCATCACAGTACTGAGTCGCTACCTGTCCATTCGCAAACAGCTTCTTGAGCCACTCGCCATTTGCGACAAAGCGTCCTTCGCCGTGTGATGCCGGATTGACATAGACACCGCCCAGCTGTGCACCCTGCAGCCACGGAGATTTGTTGCTGACTACCTTTGTATAGACCATCTTGGAAATGTGACGGCCAATCGTATTGTAGGTCAGTGTCGGTGAATCCGGTGTCTGACCTGTGATCTCACCGTGCGGTACAAGTCCGAGTTTGATCAGAGCCTGGAAACCGTTGCAGATACCCAGTGCCAGACCATCACGCTCATTCAGAAGCTTCATAACAGCTTCCTTCAGCTTCGCATTCTGGAATGCGGTTGCAAAGAATTTGGCTGATCCGTCCGGTTCATCACCTGCGGAAAATCCGCCTGGGAACATAATGATCTGTGCCTGATCGATCGCTTTTTCAAATACCTCCACAGACTCGCGGATATCCTGCGCGGTCAGGTTGCGGAATACTTTTACATCCACCTCTGCTCCGGCACGTTCAAATGCTTTTTTGCTGTCATACTCGCAGTTGGTACCCGGGAATACCGGAATGAATACACGCGGTTTTGCCACTTTGTTCTTGCACACATAGATACTGTTTGCCTGATAGCAGCCATCTGCTGATTCTGCATCACCCTCTGGTCGGAAGAAATAAGAAACAGCTCCCTCGGTCGGATTGCCGTTCAGATCAAGTCCGCCTCCAACAGTCGGCATTCCGGATGTAGTCTTAAATACTTTTTCCAATGTACCGGTCCATGCCTCATATGCCTCATCCAGTGTAAGCATCATATCCTTGTATTCAAATCTGCCTTTTGCAGTCACTTCACCGACTACCGTGTAATCAATTGTAAGCTGATCCAGAGCCGCCTGCGGCACCTCAGCCACGATGCAGCCAAAGCCTGCTGCAAACAGATCCTTCTCGTCAAGCTCTGCTGTCAGCTTCAGACCCATGCCATTACCGAATGCCATCTTGGAAACAGCCGCTGCAAGACCTTTTCCGTCCAGTGCGTAAGCAGAAAGGATTCTGCCTGCCTTGATATCTGCATGGAACTTCGCATACTGATCCATGATCTGTGTATAATCCGGAAGATCGTACTCATCTTTTTCGATCTTGAGCAGTACGAGCTTGCTGCCTGCCTGCTTCAGCTCCGGTGTGATGATTGTCTTGTCGCTTGCCACATCTACCGCAAAGGATACGAGTGTCGGCGGTACATCAATTTCATTGAAGGAACCGGACATACTGTCCTTGCCTCCGATTGACGGCAGACCAAATCCAAGCTGTGCAGAATATGCACCCAACAGCGCTGCGAACGGCTGGCTCCATCTCTTCGGATCTTCGGTCATACGACGGAAGTATTCCTGGAAGGTGAAGCGGATCTTGCTGTAATCACCGCCGTTGGCAACGATTCTTGCCACAGATTCCAGTACTGCATAGACTGCTCCGTGGTACGGGCTCCAGCTGGAAAGATACGGATCAAATCCATAGCTCATCATCGTCACAGTATCGGTCTTGCCCTCCAGCACCGGAAGCTTCGCTACCATCGCCTGCGTTTCTGTCAGCTGATATTTTCCGCCGTACGGCATAAATACAGATCCGGCTCCGATGGAACCGTCAAACATCTCAACCAGTCCCTTCTGGGAACAGCAGTTGAGATCCTTCAGGGTATCCAGCCATTTGCGGCGAACATCTTTTACTTCTTCTTTTACAAAATATTTCTCTGTCTCGGACGGCATCTCAACCGTTACCGCAGTCTCCTGATGTGCTCCGTTCGTATCCAAAAATGCTCTGGAAATATTGACGATCTCCTGACCTCTCCAGTTCAGTACAAGACGCGGCTCTTCTGTGACGACCGCTACCTCGATCGCTTCGAGGTTTTCTTCGGAAGCATAGCTCATAAATTCTGCTACATCCTTCGGATCAACAACGACTGCCATACGTTCCTGAGACTCAGAAATGGCAATCTCTGTTCCGTCCAGTCCGGCATATTTTTTCGGTACTTTGTCCAGATTGATCTGAAGACCTGCTGCCAGTTCTCCGATCGCTACGGATACACCGCCTGCACCAAAGTCATTGCACTTCTTGATCAGGCTGCTGACCTCCGGTCTGCGGAACAGCCTCTGGATCTTGCGCTCTGTCGGCGCATTTCCTTTCTGAACCTCAGCACCACATACTTCGATGGAAGCCTCTGTATGTACTTTGGAGGAACCGGTTGCACCGCCGATGCCGTCACGGCCAGTTCTGCCGCCAAGCAGGATGATGATGTCACCCGGATCTGAATTTTCACGTTTGACTGCGCTTCTCGGAGCTGCACCCATAACTGCACCGATCTCCATACGTTTCGCTACATAGTCCGGATGGTAGATCTCTTTGACATATCCTGTTGCCAGACCGATCTGGTTGCCATAGGAGCTGTAACCGTGAGCCGCTTCACGCACCAGCTTTTTCTGCGGAAGCTTGCCCTTGAGTGTCTCTTTCACAGAAACAGTCGGATCTGCCGCACCAGTCACGCGCATTGCCTGATATACATAGGTACGTCCGGAAAGCGGATCACGGATCGCACCGCCAAGGCAGGTAGCAGCACCACCAAACGGTTCGATCTCTGTCGGATGGTTGTGTGTTTCATTTTTGAAGTTCACCAGCCATTCCTCTGTCTTACCGTCGATCTCGACCGGAACAACGATACTGCAGGCATTGATCTCGTCGGATTCCTCCTGATCCTGCAGCTTGCCCTCTTTTTTGAGCTTGCGCATCGCCATCAGTGCCAGATCCATCAGACATACAAATTTGTCATCACGTCCTTTAAAGATCTCTTTGTGGTCTGCAAGGTACTGTTCATAGGTAGCTTTGATCGGAGTCTGATAGTAGCCATCCTCAAATGTCACATCCTTCAGCTCTGTGGAGAATGTGGTATGACGGCAGTGATCGGACCAGTAGGTATCCAGTACACGGATCTCTGTCATCGTAGGATTGCGTTTTTCTTCATTTTTAAAATAGTTCTGAATATGCAGGAAGTCCTTAAATGTCATTGCAAGATTCAGAGACTGATACAGTTCTTTGAGTTCCTCTTCCGGCATCTGTGCGAATCCATCAAAAACAGCCACATCTGCCGGCTCATCAAATACCGTCACCAGTGTCTCCGGCTTCTCGAATCCAGTCTCTCTGGAATCAACCGGATTGATGCAGTGTGCTTTGATCGCATCAAATTCTTCTGCAGTCAGATTGCCAGCCACTACATAAGTCGTAGCGGAATGAATGATCGGTTCCTCATCTTCCTTCAGGAATTTCACACACTGAACTGCTGAATCTGCTCTCTGGTCAAACTGTCCCGGAAGATATTCCACTGCAAATGCCTGTTCATTCGCTGCCATCGGAAAAGTTTCTTCATACAAGTCGTCTACCGGCGGCTCGGAAAATACGGTTCTGCACGCTTCTTTGAATATCTCATCGGAAATATTCTCCACATCATAGCGGATCAGAATTCGGATACCCTGCAGTCCTTTGACACCAAGGTAGCTTCTGACCTCGTGCGCAAGACCATTCGCGGCAACTGCAAAGTTTGCTTTTTTCTCGACATACACTCTTCTAACTGTACTCATGAGGACCTCCTGATTTTGCCTGCTGTTATTTTGATAATGCCCAGAGCCAGACAAATATTTATAAAATAACCGTAAAATGCTTACATTTCCATTGCCGTCTCTGAAACCATTATACTTTTTTCTCACAGCGAATTTTAACACACCTGCCAACGTATGACAAGTTTCGCCTCATTTATTCTGCCAGAAAATCTTTAATTCTTCCAAAAATGTACTTTTCTGCTACTTATTTTCCCAGAATTCTTCTGCTTTCCGGCGCATGTTTTGGAGGCTGCACAGCCAGATCTGCTCCCATTCCTCGGGAAACATCTGCTGGTAGCGTCCGTTTGCGAACCGCTCGTCGAGCAAGAGGATCACGCCCTCATCTTCCTCTGTTCGGATCACACGGCCAGCCGACTGCAGTACTTTGTTCATGCCTGGGCAGAGGTACGCATAAAAGAAGCCGTCCTGTCCGCGCTTATCATAGAAGTTTTTCAGAAGCTCCCGCTCACTGCAGACCTGCGGAAGTCCAGCGCCGACTATGACTGCTCCGATCAAACGGTCCTTCTTCAGATCGATTCCCTCGCCGAAAATGCCGCCCATCACACAAAAGCCTGCCAGCGCGTTTGTCTGCGGTGTGTTTTCACGCTCAAAATTTGCCAGAAATTCTTCTCTCTGTGCTTCACTCATGTTCGCTTCCTGGCAGATCAGATCAATGGACTCCTGCTCTTCCATGCAAAGCTTCCGAAACTGCTCTGCCACATCTTCCATCATACGGTATGAGGAAAAAAAGACCATATAGTTGCCGCGCTTCGCCTGGATCAGCTGCAGAATATAAGATGCCATCTTCCGAAACTCTGTGGCATTGCGGCTGGTATATCGGCTGCTGGTATCTGTCCCGATCATCACCAGCCTCTTGTTCGGATCAAAGGTTGACTTTGCATAGACTGCATAGTCATCTGTCTCTGTGCTGAGCAGACTTTTATAATATTGGATCGGCAGAAAGGTTGCCGAAAAGTAGATCGTGCTCTTGCCTTTTTTCAAACATTCCTGAAGGCTGCGGGAAATATCCACACAGAACAGGCGAATCCGAAATTCACCGTTTTCCTGCAGTTCCGTATAGATCACATAGTTTTCATCAAGCTGATCACAGGTATCCAGAAAACGACGCACCTGAAAATACAGTTCCAGTACTTTCTCGTTGATCTCTGCATGATGGGACTCCTCCAAAAATTCTTCCATGATTCCGCACAGGTTCATCAGATAGATTGGAAATGTCCCAACGTTTGGCAGCACCCTCAGCCTGTGATCCTGAAATCCAAAATCTGCAAATGTCCCCTGCTGCTTCTCTGCTTCTGTATCATCGACACGCTTCTGCTCCAGCAGCCAGCTGTTGCAGCGGTTCAGCGCCCGACTCATCTTCGGACTGTAAGGCTTGATTACTTTTTTCAGTGCCAGAAACTCTTCTTTGACCAGCGAAGCGGAAAACATCTCACGGCCGCGCTCCACCAGGTTGTGGGCTTCATCGATCAGAAACAGATAATCCCCTTTGACACCTTCGCCGAAAAACCGCTTCAGCTTTGCCCGCGGATCAAAAATATAATTGTAGTCACAGATGATCGCATCTGCCCACAGAGAAACATCCAATCCAAATTCAAACGGACAGACCTGCCATTTCTCTGCCTGTGCTTCGATTGTCGGCCGATCCAGCCGTTCACAGGTTGTGATCAGCTCATAGACTGCATCATTGACCCGGTCATAATGACCTTTTGCATAAGGACACGCCTCAGGATTGCATGCTGTCTCGTCCAAAAAGCAAATTTTCTCTTTTGCAGTCAGTGTCAGCGTTTTCATCCGCAAGCCCCGTCCGCGCAGCAGCTCATATCCTTCCTCTGCTACCGTTCGCGTGATCGTCTTGGCTGTCGCATAAAAAATCCGGTCCGCCAAACCCTCTCCCACTGCTTTTACTGCCGGAAATATCGTCGAGAGTGTCTTGCCGGTACCGGTCGGTGCCTGAAGAAACAGCTTTTTGCGGCGCAGGATCGTCTTATAGACAGACACTGCCACCTCTTTTTGCCCTTTGCGCCATGGAAATGGAAACTCCACATTTTTGATCGAGGCCTGCCGGATTCGGCTCCACTCTACCTGATGCTTCGCCCATTTCTGATACTGGGCTGCCAATTCCAGAAACCATACTTCCAAATCCTTCACGGTATACAGTTCCCGGAAGCGCTGAATCTCTTCTGTCTCAAGATTACAGTAGGTGATCTGCACACTGATCTCGGAAAGTCCGTTCTGGCTTCCATAGATATAAGCATAGCATTTCGCCTGTGCCAGATGCAGCGGATATGGCTGCTCCAGCTTCATCACGTCACGGTACATACCCTTGATCTCATCGATCACGATATATGCGGAATCGGCAGATAAATTTTCCTGCAAAATGCCGTCCGCGCGTCCTTCGATGCGCAGTACATAGCCTT
>CAZEPO010000018.1:0-6746 GCA_964514125.1 uncultured Lachnospiraceae bacterium | reverse complement strand
AAATTTTCCTGCAAAATGCCGTCCGCGCGTCCTTCGATGCGCAGTACATAGCCTTCGCCCGGAAGCTCGATGGCCAGCGGCACCTCCGCCTTGTAGTTGCTGCCCATTCTGCCCTGAATTTTCCGATGGATCCGGCTGCCTTCCTGCATCGCCTCTCGCTCCATCGGCCCTCCGCCATGACGGTTGTCTATATCACCGGAGCGCAGGATAAACTCTACCAGACCACGGACTGAAATCCTGATTTTTTGTATCTCTTCCATCCTTTTATATCACTTCCCCGAAGAAATCTTTATATCCTTCGCCGTAGATCTCCGTTGCACTGGTCACAACCATAAATGCTCGTGCATCTTCTACCTTTACAATCTCCTCTACCTGAGGACCGATCCGCTTCGGCACCATACAGAACACGACCTGCTTCTCGTTGCCGGTCCAGCCGCCTTTTCCCTGCAGATAGGTCACACCGACATCCAGCTCCTTCATCAGACGCATACCGATCTGCTCCGGTGTTTCCGTAATAATATAGAACATTTTCGCTTCATCGCCGCCATACAGCACAAAATCGAGTGCCTTGCCGCTGATGATGACCGTTGCCAATGCATAAAAGACCACATTCAGGTCGCGAAAGACCAGACCGGAAATACTGACAATGATCACATCCATGCACAAAAATAAAAATCCGGTTTTCAGATGACGATATTTCTGACGCAGGATCTTGACGATAATATCCGTTCCGCCTGTCGTCGCTCCTGCCTTGAAGATCAGTCCAACTCCGATCGCGATCAGCACACCGCCCACTGCAGCCGCCATCAGCAGATCATCGGTCAAAGGCTGCATATTGGCAAGCAGGTTCGTAAAAACTGAGGTCATCGTGATCGCATAAAACGTCTTTGCAATAAAACGGACACCAAATTTCCAAATGCCAAGCAGCACGATCGGGATATTCAGAATAAAGTACAGCGTACCGGTCTCAATCCCGCACAGCCGATTCAAAATCACAGCGATACCGGTGACACCGCCCGGTGCCAGTGCATTCGGATCCAAAAACAGACTGATGCCTGCTGCATAGATCAGAGAAGCCGCCGCTATGATCACTAAATTTTTGATTTCCTGTTTGAATTCTGCTTTCATCAGACTTCCTCCTTCTCAAAAATCGGTATTCTTATCTTATCATTTCAGCATTCAAAAAGGAATCCCCTTTTCCGCCGCAAATAATATTTACTTTCCGATTTTTTTGCGTTAAAATTTGAATATGAATACTTATTTTTATTATTTGGTTCCGGCAGTTCTTCTGCTGGCTGTTTTCTTACTGTTCAAAAAAATACTGGATGCCCGGCGTTATCCCTATCATGCCCGGCCGCTTCTGACCAAACGGGAATATCAATTCTACTGCCTGCTGCGTCAGGAAGCATCACGGCGCGGTCTGCTGATCTGCCCCAAAGTCGGTCTGAAAGATCTCATGGCTGTCTCCTGCAAAGGCAGCTATATGAAATATTTCCGGCTGATCGCACAAAAGCATGTTGACTTTGTGATCTGTGACCGTGACTTGAATGTGCTGTTTGCCCTGGAGCTCGATGACAGTTCTCACGATACCAAGGATGCCAGACGCAGGGATCGTTTCAAGGATCGCGCCTTTCGTGCCGCACAGATTCCGCTAAAACGCGTGCGTGACTATGACCAGAAGACCGTGCAGGCACTCTTTCGTGGTCTCTAAATCAAATAGAAAACCCGCCGCAGGAGATTTTGGTATCTTCCGCAGCGGGTCATTTTATTTTCTATTTTCTCTTTCCAAACGCTCTCTTACTTGCCAGCCAGCTTGTCCAGCATATCCCAGACACCAAGCATATACATAATGCCAAGCGCACGGTCATACAGACCATATCCCGGACGGACATTGCCTGGACCCTCATCCCAAAGATGACGGCCGTGGTCCGGACGGATGTAGCCTTCGAATCCACAGTCATGGTAAGCTTTCAGAATATCAAGAATACCAGTATCTCCGTCGCAGTCGCGATGACTTGCTTCAGAGAAATCACCATTCTCAAAATGCTTTACGTTGCGGATGTGTGCAAATGCGATACGGTCACAGTGCTTGCGCACGATCTCTGCTACATTGTTCTTCGGATCTGCATTGAGACTTCCGGAGCAGAGTGTCAGACAGTTGTACGGGCTGTCTACCATAGACAGGAAACGGTCAATATTCTCTGCGGATGTCATCAGACGCGGCAGTCCAAAAATATCCCATGGCGGATCATCCATATGGATCGCCATCTTGATATCACATTCCTTACATGCCGGCATGATCGCTTCGAGGAAATATTTCAGGTTATCCCAAAGCTTTTCTTTGGTCACTGGCTTGTATGCCTCAAACAGCTCATCCAGCTTCGCCATACGCTCCGGCTCCCAGCCTGGGAATGTCATACCGCCCAGGTTGTTCAGGATATAGTCCGCCATTTCCTTCGGATCATCATGGATACGAGCTGCTTCATAATAAAGTGCGGTCGATCCATCTCCTACCGGATGGAAGAGATCCGTACGTGTCCAGTCAAATACCGGCATAAAGTTATAGCAGATTACCTTTACACCAAACTTGGACAGGTTGCGGATTGTCTGAATATAGTTTTCAATATATTTATCGCGTGTCGGAAGGCCGATCTTGATATCATCATGAACATTGACAGATTCGACTACGTCCATGTTGAATCCATACGGCTCCAGCTGTTTCTGAACTTCTGCGATTTCGTGTTCTTCCCAGATTTCGCCCGGCATTTTATTGTGCAGTGCCCACACAATACTTGTCACGCCCGGAATCTGCTTGATGTCTGAAAGCTTGATCTTGTCATTGCCTTCTCCATACCAACGGAAACCCATTTGCATTGGCATATAAAATCCTCCTTATGTTATAAAATTCTAAAAGCTTTTTCATATAAAGCATATAATCAACACAGTAAGATAAGTTTCTCACTGCCAAAATTATAACACAGAACACTTTTTCCTGACAACCGATGCAGCGCAATTACGTGGTGTCCAATTTTTCTGAAACTGTTGTTTTTGAGCCGAAGCCTACCCTTTCACCGTACGGTACATGGTCAGCTCTATCTCATTGCCCTCATGCTTCATTTCATAATGATCCACCATCATGCCAAGCAGCAGCAGCTGTGTTGTCTCACCCGGATCTCCGGAACCTGCCAGACTCCAATAAATATCTTCGATCGCCTCATTCTTCGGCTCATTCAGATACTTCTGCAGGGAATGGATGTTATCCTCATATTCTGTGCGGTAATTGGCACAAAAGGTAATCTTGGTTTCATTCTCCAGCTTCTCAATCCCAGAACTGATCTTATCTGCTCCGATCGCAAAGAAAAAAATCGTCAGTTCTTCTACAATCTTTGTAATCTTTTTTTCTTCATGTATCATAACATAACCCTTCTTACTCTTTTTCTCTTATTTTTTCCCGTTTTGTACTGCTTTTTTTATCTTTCTCGTTTCATACTGCTTCATAAAACTCTCGATGAAAGGCACCATGACGATCGCTACCCAGCCAGCACTGAAGCCATTGTTATACAGATTCAGTCCTCCATACATCTGTCCTGTACACATGACGATTGCAGAATGAAGCACGCCTGCTATGATTCCCGCAATTGGTCCAAACTGACCTGCGATCGGTGAGATACCGACACAAAACAGCGCTGCGATCAGGATTGCCGGAGTATCTGTTGTATATTTTGTCAAAAACGTAGAAAGATATACGCCCAGCATGACCGGAAGATAATTGCGCAAATGTGCACCAAATGCAGAAAATCCAAATACCGTCAGCAGACAGCCCAGAATCGGTCCCGACATATCACCGCCTGCCAGAAGAATATGTATTTCTGAAACAATTCCCATCAGACCCATGTTAAACAGCGTCACTCCAGGCCCGTCCATCAGAACAAAGTCAGCAACTGCACGTCCCGGATGGCGCATCACCCGTTTGATACTTTTGACGTTCCACTTTTCCATCCAAAGGCCGATCAGTAGAATCACCAGAAAATACAGAAACAGTCCTGCGATGATCGCCGGATGGCGCTCTGCCTTCCAGATAAAAACAGATTCACTCTCAATCCCATGTGCCTTCAGAACACAGAACATGACAAAAGCCAGCGTTCCACCGGAAAATCCGACATTGAAAAGGCTGTAACCCATATGCATAGATGCCGTATGTGCAGAGAGCGGCGGAATCATAAATCCGATGAAAACTCCTGCCAGCAGCGCGATCACAATATTGATCTGCCGTGGAAACGGAAGAATATAGACAAGTTCCGTTACAAAGGGTGCCAGACAGGTTGCAAAAAGAGAAGTATACACATAACGGGCAAACGAAACCTTCTGCAGTTTCGTATAAACCCAGGTACCAAAAATGATCGGTATACTGTTCACTGGATTTTTGCCCCAAAATCCAAATCCGATACTGATAAATAGAGCCGCCAGCGTCAAACCTGTATACGGAATCTTCACCCGCTCTACCAAAATAATTGAAATCAGAAGCATCAGACCGGCATTAAAGAATCCTGCACCGTAACCCGCCAGTTCAAAATAGTCCGTGATCAGCGCATCTCTTGAAAGGATGATCTTCTTCATGTCAATGAGCAGCTCTATCGGATTTGCAAAACAGAATGCAGCTCCGAACAACAGCAGCATTGAACACAAACAGATCCTTCGCAGCACATTTTCCTGTACCAGCTCTCTTCGATTCGTATCCACTTATTGTCCCCCTGTTAATTAATATTATAAAATAGACAGACAGTTCCTTTGTCTGCGTTATCAGTCTCCTGTATCTAAATTGTTTTTGAAAGCCAATCCATAGCTGTCTTTGTATAAATTGCAGCGCCGATGCCAAGTACCTCTTCGTTAAATTCAATCTTAGGATTATGCTGTCCCAGTCTCCTGGCCGGATCCTTTGGGCCTGCACCGAGCATATAATAAGCCCCCGGCACCTGATCTGTAATCTCTGCGAAGTCCTCTGAGCCCATTCCATGTGCCCCCTGGATGATCTGTGCCTGCGGAAGTAATGCGCGGATGCTCTCTTCTGCCTGACGCGTCACTGCATCATCCGTCACTACACCAGGACACGCACTGAGCACCTCATATTCCATCTGACAGCGATACGTCTTCGCCACGCCTTCTGCAACTTCCCGGATCCGATTCACCAGCCGTTCTCTGACTTCTTTTTTGAAGGTACGGAGCGTTCCCTGCAGCACCGCACGTTCCGGTATCACATTGGCTGTCTCACCAGCCGCAAGCTGACCGATCGTAAGAACGGCTTCCTCAGTACCGCCGATTTCTCTGGCGATCAGTGACTGCAGCGCCAGATAAACCTGAACTGCCGCATTGATCGGATCGACACAGACCTCCGGCATAGAGCCGTGTCCGCCATGACCATTCAGCGTGATCTTGAAGCCATCCACCGATGCCATCGGTTCTTTTCCGGTCATCACTAGTCCCGCCGGAAGCATCGCGATCACATGCATCGCAAATGCCGCCTCCACCTTTGGATTTTCAAGGACACCTGCTGCGATCGCAGCTTTGCCGCCCTGAAATACCTCTTCGCCTGACTGAAACAGGAGTTTCACAGTCCCCTTCAGTTCCCTTTCATGTGTTTTCAGAAGTCGTGCTGCTCCAAGCAGGATTGCAGCATGCATGTCATGGCCGCATCCATGCATACAGCCATTGACCGATCGGAACGGCACGTCAGCTTCTTCTCTGACCGGCAGCCCGTCCATATCGCTGCGCAGCAAAAAACATCGATCGCCGGTTCCGATCACAGCAGTGATACACGAGATATCATCATAGGCCTGATAGACAATCCCCATCTCCTCCAGCTTTTCTTTGATAAATGCCATCGTCTGCGGAAGCTGAATCCCAGTCTCCGGAATCTGATGCAGCGCTCTTCTCCATTTTACAAGTTCTTCCTGCATTACCGACGCTTCCTCAAGCAAACTCTGCGCACCTGTTGTCTCAAGATTTTTCAATGTCCGTCATTTCCTTCCTTATTGTTCTTTCTGTAAAATACTATTCCCAATTTCAATCCAATACCTATTCACAGTCTCAGTATCTGCAGCATCACTCTTTTTATTCGGAATATTTTACAGTCCGTCCGGAAAGCTTGTAAACACACGCTGTTCTTTTTCCGGCAGTCCAATCTGCTCTCTGCCAAGTGCGAAGCTCTTGATCATAAACGCCATATTTCGTCCAAGTATCCTCATGATCTGCAGACCTTCTGTATCTTTTTCCACATCCGCTGCTGTATATCCGTGGACATTGTTCCAATATCCGCTGCTTGCGATCGGCATTTCACTGATCGTAAAGAACTGATTCAGCTGTTCAAAGGTTGCCGTATTGCCGCTTCGTCTGCAGGATGTCACCGCTGCTCCTACCTTCATCCGCTTGTCAAATGAGGTACTGTAAAACAGTCTTGTCAGCAGATTGACCAAGGTACCGTTTGCACCACTGTAATAAACCGGAGAGCCAACTACCAGACCGTCTGCTGCTTCCAGCTTCGGTGCTACTTCATTTACCAGATCATCAAAAACACATTTGCCTTTCTCGCTGCACTTCCGACAGGCGATACAGCCGCGAATATCTTTTGTTCCTACATGAACCAGCTCTGTCTCAAGTCCTTCCGCCTGCAGCGCCTCCTCTACCTCACGCAAAGCTCTGGCTGTACAGCCGTTTTTGTTCGGACTTCCATTGATCAATAATACTTTCAT
>CAZEPO010000017.1:13526-18619 GCA_964514125.1 uncultured Lachnospiraceae bacterium | reverse complement strand
TTTTATGCATGTGCCATAATTTGATGTTTGCGCAGGAATTCGTCTGAGAGTACGATCTTGCCGATGCATTCGGCACTTCCGGTCAGATGTGCACTCATATCCTCTTCGATGCGGACTTTGACTGTGCCGCCCGGCATATGTACATAGACGCAGGGATCAGTCAGACCCAGACGGTATGCAACACCTGCGGCCGCACAGCAGCTGCTGCCCGATGCCAGTGTGTAACCCGCGCCGCGCTCATAGACCTCTGTGCAGATATTATTTTTGTCGGCGATGCGGATGATCTGTGTATTGATGCCGTCCGGGAATCGCTCTGCATGCGCAAGCTCTGAACCGATCTCGCAGACTGCCTCTCTGGAAATTTCGCCCATCGGCACGATGCAGTGCAAGTTGCCCATCCAGACACAGGTACCCTGATAAGTTCTGCCGTGGTGATTGATCGCCACAAATTCGCTTCGGGTGCTCTCTGCCTTTGCTGCTACATCTGCCGGTGTCGCTTCGGTCTGACCCAGATACAATTTGCCCATCGAGATTGTGATCTCTGTTGCTTCCTCATTGTGATAATGAATCCACACCTCACGGCTCTTGGTCTGCAGTACAAAATCTTTTTTCATCGCGTATCCGGCATCTTTGAGGTATTTTGCAAAAATGCAGAGACCGTTGCCGCTGATTGCAGCCTCACTTCCGTCCGGATTGTAGATTTTTACGCCCATTTTGCCAAACATCTGAACCGGACCAACCAGTATTCCGTCAGAACCGGCACCGAACTGGCGATTGCAGATAGTTCGGATATCCTCCGGTTGCAGCTCATAATCCTGTTTCATACAGTCATAAATCAGATAATCATTTCCAAAGCTCTGATACATACTCAATGTCATTTCCATTATAGATTCCCCTCCAATTTGTTTCATATCTCTTTTACCAGTATACGAAACACAATCAAAAATAAAAATCTATTTTCTGCTTTAAACATTGCAAATTATGCTTTTCAGAAGCTTACTTTTACTCACAGGGCGGCATTGGCACTTGTGCTGTCTGATTGATCGGATACATCGATTTTGCCGTAACTGCATCTGCCACAAGCTTAATCACAACCAGCTTATCTGTTTCCGGTGCCTGCTGGATTGTTTTTCTTTTGTAATGCAGCTGAAGTGCATTCAATCCTTTTAAAAATTCATCCGGCTGCTGGCTGGTAATGATTTCCGCTTTTCCAAAAACAGTAACGCTCCGATAATCCTGATGTTCATTGCGGTATTTTTCCCCCAGAGAACGATCCACAAAAGCATATGCATTGCAGGATACATATGGATTTTGTCTGAGCAGCGACATTTTATAGCCTTCGGATGCCATATGCATATACAGCGTCAGCTTATCCTCCCAGCAATATCCAAAATTCAGCGGCACCTCATACGGATACGGCTTATCATGAATCGCCAGCGTACAAACCGGACACAAATCCAGCATTGCCTGAATCAATTCTTTCTCTTTTACCTGCCGATCTCCATGACACATGGTCAATTGATTATGATCTGTCATTTTGTTTACCTCCTATCTGTCGATGCACACTATCCAGCAGAGACAGGTGTCTGCCTGTATTTGTCTGGAAATCATCTAAATTCACACCTCTGCATTCATAGTATCACTCGCAAGTTTGTATTTCAATCATTTCATCTATTACCGTTCCTAACCGCATCGAGCGATCATCTTTTATCAGCATCGTATCCTAACATAATAGGAACTTAATCAAATCGTATCTCTTTTTTCTTGTTTATCCGACAGTCTGGCGGTATACTTTAACATACTTACAATATTTTTTTGCAGTTTGTATTAACGCATTGCCAATTGTAAATCAAACAGGAGTGTTTTATGACCGCGAATAAAACCGGATATCTAACCAGCGATTTTCGCATTTTTTATCTGACCAACATCGAAGAACGTGACTTTCAGAGCCATTATCACGACTTCCACAAGCTGCTTATTTTTGAGAGCGGAAGTCTGAGCTACTATATTGAGGGAGAAACGTATCAGCTTCAGCCGTGGGATCTTGTGCTGGTGCCTGCAGGCGAGGTTCATCGCCCGATCATTCACGATGATTCTCCATATCGCCGTCTGATCCTCTACCTCTCTCCTTCTTTTCTGGAACGTTACCAGGAACATCTGCCGGCGTTCTATCATTGTTTCCACCATGAAACGGCGGATTCTGCAGAGCATTGCTTCCGCAGTGCAGAAGCGGAGCAGAACACCGAAGCTACCGGTCTGCAGAGCCATACACGCCTTCTGCGCATAAAAAATTTCCAGAAAAGCAGGCTGTATCCTGTTTTTCTGGAATTACAGAGAAGTGCTGCAGAGCAGACGACCTTTTATCAGCAGATCGTACTGCTGCAGTTTTTGATGTTATTGTCTCAGTTTTCGCAAAGCAGTGATGCGATTTATCCGTCCGCCTCTGGCGCGAATCAGCAGATTCTTCAGGCACTCGCTTATATCAATGAACATCTGCAGGAGGAGCTTTCAGTGGATCAGATCGCTGCCAGCTGCTTTTTGAACCGCTCATATCTGATGCATCTGTTCCGCCGCGAAACCGGATATTCGGTCATGTCCTATGTGACCGAGAAACGGCTGTTTGCCGCCCGCACACTGATCCAGTCCGGTGTACCGGTGACCGAAGCCTGCCTGCGAAGCGGCTTTCAAAGCTACAGTGCCTTTTATCGGGCCTACCACAAAAAATTCAAAGAAGCACCGAAGGCAGCACGCAGCTGACCTTCGGTGCATTTTCTACATCATTTTCGGAAATACTTTTTCCAGTGCAAAATAACAGTCATCAAACAATTCCCGAACTGGCTGATATGCTTTCACCGCATCCGGATTCGGCTCCTGTACATCTGCAATTTCCAGGAAGTGCTCAATCGCATTAAAGTCTTTGTAAATACCTGCACCTACACCGCCGATCACAGCTGCTCCCATAGAGCCTGCTTCCTCAAGCACGGTTGGAACGGTAATTTTGGTATTATAAACGTCTGCCATGATCTGGCGCCATACTCTGCCTTTTGCGCCTCCGCCGACTACCATGATCTCATCGATATCTACCTGGGTCTTCAGGATATCCAGTACGATTGCAAGGTTCATTGTAACACCTTCCAGAACGCTGCGCAGCATATCTGCTCTGCTAGTCTCAGCCTTCAGTCCAAGGAATGAACCTTTTGCCTGATGATTCCAGCGCGGTGCACGTTCTCCCAAAAGATACGGCAGGAACAATACTCCATTGGAGCCTACCGGACTTTGTTCAATCTCTTCATTGATCAGATCATATGGAGATCTGCCAAGCTGTTTTGCCTCGTGGGCTTCCATCAGACAGATCGTATTTTTCAGCCAGCTGTACGCGCCGCCTGCCGTCTGCATCGTTCCGTTCGGTGCATACAGCCCTGGAATTGCATGTGCCCATGTAACAGAACGCATCTGCTCATCATAAATCGGTTTCTCTGTTGTAGTAGTGATCCATGCGGAAGTTCCCATACAGCTGTAAGTTTTACCAGGCTTAATAGAACCTGCACCTACATTGGCCGTTACACCGTCACCTGCGCCCAGAACAACCGGTGTACCGACCGCAAGTCCGGTTGCCTTCGCAGCTTCTTCCGTCACACCGCCTGCAATAAAGGTAGATGGTTTCAGTTCCGGAAGCTTGTCGCCATCAATTCCGGCATAAGAAATCAGCTCATCTGACCACTGAAGATGATTCAGATCAAAACAGCCCATGCTGTTTGCATCAGAATATTCCGAATAGAACTTTCCGGTCAAACGAAAAACAATAAAATCCTTCGCATTCAGTGTCTTATAGGTCTGCTCATAGATTTCCGGCTCGTTGTCACGCACCCACATCAGCTTCTGAACACCGTAGGAAGCTGTATTGCGATGTCCTACGATATGATAGAAATCACGCTGACTGATCTTTTCTTCAATCTGTGCTGCCTGCGCCTGTGCTCTCTGATCTGCCCAGATGATCGACTTGCGAAGCGGATTGCCCTGTCGGTCTACGCAGAGACAGCCCATCATCTGACCACTGAAGCTGATCGCTCCGATTTCCGTTGGATCGATTTGGGTTGACTGGATCAGATTTTTCGTCGTTACACAGACCGCTTTCCACCAGTCTTCAGCATCCTGCTCTGCCCAGGTTCCATTAAAATAATTCACATCATACGCAAACACCTGACTTCCAAGCAATTTGCCTTCTACAGTAAAAAGACTGGCTTTATTGCCGGAAGTACCGAGATCATGAGCCAAAATATAACGTTTCATTTTGTTTCCTCCTGCTAATAAATATAGTTCTGTTACCTGACTTTATCCGCAAACACAGTCACCTCGAAGCTGTTCCTGTCTCCTCTGTAACGTGCCACTGAAAATTCAACCGGTTTATGATACACATTGTAGCCAACTGAATGGAATAAATGAATCGGTTTTCCTTTTTTTATCCCCAGATACTTGGTATCGCTTGCCTTTGCCTCTACTGCTTCAACCTGACGTTTCACACAAAACACCTCTGTCGTCTCCTTCTTTGAGAGTGCCTCATATAAAGAAGTCTGTTCCAGATCATGCTGCATGATGAACGCGCATACTTCATAAGGAAGATACGTCTCCACAACGACTACTGCTTCCTCTCCTGCAAAGCGGCGGCGATACAGATAGATGACCTGATCACCCTGACGAATCTGCAGTGCGGCTGCCACAGTATCCGACGCGGCGATCACTTTCAGCTCCAGCACCTCTGTCCTTGGTTCCTTCCCCTGTTTTTGCATTTCATCTGCAAACGTAACAAGCTTCGAAATAAAATCCTGCCTGATCTTCGGTGTAGACACGAATGTTCCCTTACTCTTTACACGATACAGCCAGCCTTCCTGTACCAGTTCCGTAATAGCCTGGCGGACAGTCGTTCTGCTGATCTCAAACATCTCGCTGAACTCTTTCTCCGTTGGAATCAGGTTATCCCTGCTGTATGTCCCATCCTGGATTGCCTCTACAATCAATTCCTTTAATTGAAAATACAGTGGAACAGGTATGTTCTTGTCCAATTTTTTCTTGCCTAAATCCATCTGTTTCCTTTC
>CAZEPO010000017.1:10394-13426 GCA_964514125.1 uncultured Lachnospiraceae bacterium | reverse complement strand
TCATCAAAAAATTAAAATAAGGGGTAGCCATATTTCAATATGTCTGCTATAATATCCCCAACTATTATGTTACTACATTACATCATAGGTATGTTGTGTATATCAAAGCAGAATCAAATATAAAGTGGGAGGTATTATCATGAAAACTTTTGTCGTAAACCAAGATGGCAGTACTGAGATCCGTGAAATCCCGAAGCCGCATTACAATTCAAAACAGGCTCTGGTCAAAACAATTGCTTGCGGTATGTGCGGTACCGATGTCAAACTGCTTCACCATAATTTTAAGGGATTTCCGAAATCTGTATATCCGATCATGCTGGGACACGAAGGCATTGGTGAAGTTGTAGAAGTAGGAAGCGAAGTGACTACATTTAAAGTTGGTGACAAGGTTCTCCTTCCGTTCGTAGATCCGGATCCGGAACTGTATCCGGGACTTGGCTCCGGCTGGGGCGCACTCAGCGAATATGCGGTTGTCTGTGATCCTGCTGCATGGCCGGCTGGCGAAGCTCCGAGCTGTGCTTACGCACAGACTGTTCTCGACAAAAATGTGGATCCGGTAGACGCGGTTATGATCATTACATTCCGCGAAGTACTCAGCAATATCCGCTACTTTGGCATCAAACCAGGCGACAGTGTTGTTGTATACGGCTGCGGACCTGTCGGTTCTACGTTTATTCAGTTCCTGAATCTCTGCGGTGTCGAAGAGATTACAGCTGTCGATATCATCGATGAGAAACTGGAACATGTAAAAGCTCACGGTGCAAAATATGCGATCAATAGCAACAACGCTGACGTCACTGAAGAAATCCGCAAACACTATCCGAATGGTGTGGACTATGTAGTAGATGCTATCGGTGCTCCGTTCGTCGTAAATGCAGCTATGCCGCTGATCAGAGACCGCGGTACGGTTCTCTGCTACGGTGTTCCGCCAGTAGAACAGATTACGATCGACTTCAGCAAGGCAGATTACAACTGGAATGTTGTTTATCAGCAGATGCCGCGCAAGGAAGAAGAAGGTGCTGCGACGGAACAGGTCATGGAATGGATCAATTCCGGCAAACTCGTTATCAAAGATTTTATTTCCGATTATTTCAAATTCGAAGATTCTGTTGAAGCATTCCAGAAACTTTTGAACCGCGAAATTTCCAAAAAAGGAATCATTGTTTTTTAAGCTCATAACTATCCTCTTTATAAAAGCTGTATGGCCCGACGGTCATACGGCTTTTTTAATCTATTGACAATGTTTTATATGGATATTATAATGTTGATATGTAATAACATAGTAATATAATGTATAAAAGGAGGTTAAATGAATATGAATAATTTTAATTGGGATTCCAGCTTTTTGGTTGATTTTGATTTAAAAACTGGTTTTTCACAAAAGGCCGAAACAACCAAACGTTATCTTTCTCAGATGAAAAAAATGTACTGTGACACGGCCGCTGTCGAAGAAATCCTCTCCAAAGAAGATCCGCTCGTTTATGAATTCCATGAGCTTGGCTGTCCAGAGCGCGCCGGCGATCTTGCATTCGGAACTACGATCCTCTATCCGGGCAAGATTGGAAATGAATATTATTTTACAAAAGGTCACTTCCATACCATCCTCGATACCGCTGAGATTTATTATACACTGGAAGGCGAAGGCTACATGGTTATGGAAAATCCGGAAGGTGACTGTATCGAAATGCCGCTCTCCAAAGGACAGGCAGTTTATGTACCGCGCAGATATGCACACCGCACAGTCAATACAGGTACTGCTCCGCTCGTACTGTTCTACACATTTGCTGCCGATGCCGGACATGATTACGGTTCCATCGAAACGAAAGGGTATCATCATCTGATCCTCGAAAAAGACGGACACCCTGTGGTTGCTGACAACCCGAACTGGAAAGAGTAATGAAGACTATTATGACGGTTCAGGGACCGATAACCCCTGCGCAGCTTGGTTTTTGCCAATGTCATGAGCACCTGGCTCTAAGCAAAGGAGTATCCTCTGAACTTAATTCTGCTCTGCTCATTGATGATCCTGGCAAAAGCACGGAAGAGGCAGTCCGCCTGAAAAAAAACGGCGGTTCTGCACTTGTCGATGCACAGCCGGGCGGCTGTAATCGGATTGAACAAATGCTGCTTACCATCTCAAAAGTCAGCGGCATTCATATCATTGCATCGACCGGTTTTCACAAACTTTGTTTTTATCCGGAAAACCACTGGATCCGAACGCTGTCCGAAGATCAGCTCAAAGCATTTTTCGTCCATGAATTATCAACCGGAATGTTCCATGATATTGACGTGAATGCACCTGATCTTTCCGCTGACACCGCTGCCACTCCGCGTGCCGGCATTGTAAAAATGGCTCTGGATCGTGAAAATCTGACTCCTGTTTATCGCAGACTGTTTGCTGCGGGAGCCAAAGCAGCCATTATGACCGATGTTCCGGTTATGGTACATATCGAACAGGGATCTGATCCGATCGCACTCTTTCATTTTCTCTGCGAGCTTGGGGTAAATCCAAGGCGTATGATCTTCTGTCATCTGGATCGTGCGGTTTCTGATCTTTCCATACATCTTGAATTATTAAAAAATGGCATTTATCTGGAATACGATACGATCGGACGTTTTAAATATCACAGCGATATGCGTGAAATCGAAATTTTTCTTGAAATGCTCCGTGCCGGATATGAGGATCAGCTTCTCTTCTCACTCGATACAACACGCACGAGACTGAAAGCTTACGATGAATCAGCCATCGGTCTGGATTATCTGCAGACCGTATTTGTACCTTTGATGGCGGAGAATGGAATCACCCAACAACAGATTTCTAAGATTTCCCACGACAATTTTGTCAGGGTATTTACAGAATAGTACAAGACTTTTTTAGAAAATGTTTTCAGATCATGCCGTCAAAACACGGCAGAATGGAGAATGATTATGAATCAAAATGAACTTTTATCACAGGTTGAAGAAAAAAAGATCGTACCGGTCGTAAAACTCGACCGCGTATCTGATGCAGTTCCGCTTTGCAAAGCACTTTG
>CAZEPO010000017.1:0-10294 GCA_964514125.1 uncultured Lachnospiraceae bacterium | reverse complement strand
CAGTACGGCGGACTTGCTACGATCAAAGCACTGGCTGCACCGTTCCCGTCTATGCGCTTTATGCCGACAGGCGGTATCAGCACAGCAAATATCATGGAATACCTTTCCTTCCCGAAGATCATCGCATGCGGTGGCAGCTGGATGGTAAAGGATTCTCTGATCAACGAAGGAAATTTTGATAAGATCCGTGAGCTGACCGCAGAAGCCGTTGCTCTGGTAAACAATAAGGAGGCATAAGTATGAAAATTCTTGTAACTCCTACTTCCCTTCAGCCTGGAAAGAATGAACCTGCACTTGCTCCGCTTCGTGCGTTTGCAGATGAACTTGTCTTTAATGATACCGGAAAGCCACTTTCCGAAGATGATCTCATTCCACTGCTGCAGGGCTGTGACGGCATTGTGGCCGGTCTGGATTCCATCACACGCAAGGTTATGGAAGCATGTCCGGACCTGAAAGTAATCTCCCGCTATGGCGCAGGCTATGACCGTGTCGATATTGCCGCTGCCAAAGAACTCGGAATCAAAGTAACCAATACCCCTGGTGTCAATGCACAGGCCGTAGGTGAACTTGCTTTCGGTTTGATCCTCGCGCTGGCCCGCAAGATTCCTTATCTTAACAAAGAAACGCAAAGCGGCAGCTGGGTGCGCTCTACCGGTATGGAACTTCACGGAAAAACACTTGGTATCCTCGGTCTTGGTGCAATCGGTAAAGTAGTTGCTGCCTGTGCCAAAGGCTTCGGTATGACCATACTTGCATATGACCCGTACATCAACGAAGAATACTGCAAAAACAATCAGATAGAAAGTGTCTCTTTCACAGAACTGATGAGTCGTTCCAACGTAGTCAGCCTGCATCTGCCGCTTCTGGAATCCACACATCATATGATCGATGCGGAAGCACTCCAGCTCCTGCCGGACGGTGCGATTCTTGTCAATGCCTCCCGCGGCGGAATCATTGATGAAGATGCGGCCTACGACGCACTGAAGAGCGG
The DNA here is from genome assembly GCA_964514125.1 of uncultured Lachnospiraceae bacterium. GTDB lineage: Bacteria > Bacillota > Clostridia > Lachnospirales > Lachnospiraceae > Choladousia. The sequence goes on along the minus strand of CAZEPO010000017.1, from coordinate 9,303 downwards.
CAAACTTTCCGGTCTCGGTCTCGATGCCTTCGAAGTGGAGCCTCCGATCGGTTCCAAGCTATTTGAACTGGATAATGTGATCGCTACCCCTCATACAGGCGCACATACCAAAGAAGCGACAGACAATATGGCCAATGCCTCTGTAAAGAACCTGATCGATCTGCTGAGCGGACAGGACTGTCCATATATTGTCAACCGTTAATTATTTCCAAAATGGAATGTTATCTTCCTTTTCTCTTTTATATTACAAAACAGTCCAGAGTATTCGCTTTTAAGCGTCGTATACTCTGGACTGCTGCGTTTTAACTATTCTGCATTTTCTACATAGACATACAGCTGAAAGCTGCTCATATCACCGCGGTAGCGTGCGATTGAATACTCCATCGGCACACCATCTTTGTTGTAACCGACCGTACGGAACATTTGAATTGGAGATCCTTTTCTGACATTCAGATACTGTGCATCTTTGGTTGTTGCCTCTACTGCTTCCACAAAACGTCTGGCACTGCAGACCTTCGTTTCTTCATGGGCTGACATGATATCATAAAGTGAATTCTTTTCCAGATCATGATCTAATATAAATGAGCACTTCTCATAAGGAAGATAGGTAATCGCAGTTACGACCGGCTGCTTGTCACCAAATCGTCTGCGCAGCATATAGATTACTTTTTCGCCCTCGTTGATCCGTAGATTTTCTGCTACGTCCTTCGATGCGATCTCAACCTCTAACTTCACTACTTCTGTGCTCGGCTCCATGCCGATCCGCTTCATCTGTTCTGCAAAAGTCTCCAGTCTCTGCAGAAAGTCCTGCTGCATCTTCTGGCGTGCAATAAACGTTCCTTTGCTTTTTACACGATAAAGCCAGCCCTGCTGTACCAATTCACTGATTGCCTGTCGTACCGTTGTTCTGCTGATATCAAACTGCTCACTCAACTGTTTTTCTGTCGGGATCAAAGTATCTACATCATATTTATTGCTTTTTATTTCGTCCATGATCAGTTCTTTCAATTGAAAGTAGAGCGGAATCGGGACATCCTTATTCAACTTACAGTTTTCTAAAAACATAAGTCACCTCATCTTAATGTAAAATTCTCAATGTTATATCATAGCGATATAAGCACTTTTAGATTATAGCATATTTTTTTGACAACGCAACCAAAAAAGAGCGTACAAAATACATTTCATCGATTATATAAATGTATTTCGTACGCTCCATGGCAGTTTATTTTTTTGCTTTATTCATTCCAATATCCAAGTCGTTTTGAATATTGTACAGGAACATTTCAACAGATCTTATGTCTTATTCCGGAAGATCCATGCATACCAGCTGGAACGGAGCTTCGTGTGCGGTGTTAACCTTGGAATCATCTGTTACATTGTCGAAGTTTGACAGAATCAGCTTGCCGTTCCATACGATCGGCTCACCTGGCTGATCCAGTTCACCGTCAGCGCCGTCGTTATCCGGGCTGGCTGCGATACGTTTTACAGTACCATCCGGCTCTACCATTGCAACTGCATTTGCGGAGAAGTCAGCGATGAAGAGTCTTCCATCATCGTTCATAAAGAAACCATCTGTAGTTCTGAGCTGTGTCTCGTCTTTTGCATATGATGTAACTTCTTTTACAGAACCATCTTCGTTGAATGTAATCTTTTCAACTTCACCGTCACCGAAATCACCAACAAGGAGGTTGCCTTCTGCATCGAATTCAATACCGTCAAGACCATACAGACAATCCTGATTTTCTGTTACAAATGTCTGAAGAAGGTTCTCATCTGCTTCACTGTTTGTCACTGCAATGCCTTCTGCGTCAAGCGGGAATTTGTAAACGCCACTTGTATAGTCGCCTGTTGCTTCTGTGATCGGTGTCAGGCTGCTGACTGTCATATAAACATAGCCGTCTTTGATACGGATTCCATTCGGATGCTCGATACCGGTAGCCATCTCTGTACATGTAGCAAGCTCACCATTCTCGTCGAATGTCACTTTCAGAAGACGACCCTGATTCTTGGTCAGATCTTCACCTGTCCACGGCTGGTTGTCAGCCAGATACAGATTACCTTCATCGTCAAATGCAAGGCCCATCGGGTTCGCACGTCCTGTAGCCTCATTTACCGGTACATCGAACCATTTTGTAACGTTCAGATCCTTGTCAATCTTCAGAACGCAGCCCGGCATAGATGTATCAGCAAAGTTCGGAACAGTCAGGATCAGATTGCCATCTTTGTCCACTGTCATACTATCCGGAACATTTACAATGTCCTGTGGAAGGTCTACGAACAGTTTTGTAACATTGATGATTGCTTCATTATCTGTCTCGGCCGGTTTCTTTCCGGTTTCTTTCGCATTCACGCCCATTGTACTACCGAATAATGCAGCTACAGTCATACCTACTGCCATACACTTCATGATATCATTCTTTTTCATCACTTACCTCCTTGTTTCTTTACGTTGCAATATTGTATTGTTTCTATGTAATAACATTGGTATATATAGTTTATGCCCTTTTAACAGTTCTGTCAATATCTACTTGAAAACGAATCTCATTTCGTCACATTCAACAATTTGATTCTTGCTTTTTTGTCAGTAGTCACAATGCAAAAAGATGATCCGCTTCTCTCAAAGAAATTCGGATCATCTTTTGTAATCTTATGTCTGTTCTATTAAATCTTACCCTGCTCTCTCAGCTTTCTGAGATTCATATAACCGTCCATTGTAATAACCAGAACCAGGATCACACCTACAACGATATTTTTTAATTCCGGACTCATCTTCAGAAGATTGAAGGTATTGGTAAGCAGTGACATGAAAATAACGCCAAGCGTCGCACCGATTACAGAACCTTTGCCGCCGGCAAAACTGCCGCCGCCTACTACGCATGCGATAAAACAGGTCATATGGATACCTTCACCCATATACTGTGTTGGTTTGTGTATGTATGCAGAACGGAATACTGCAGCAACCGCTGACAATACACCTGTCGCAGCATATGCAATAAACAGGATACGGCGGTCATTGAAACCGATCAGTTTCGCTGCATCTTTGTTGCCGCCGACAAAATACAGCCGCTTGCCCTGCGGCATGTATTTCAGGAAAATACTGAATACTACGATCATGACCAGAAGTACCCATGTCATGATATACATCCCGGCAAACTCGCCGTCACCCAATATCGTATAAGCATGGTCAAATTCCTTGAGTGTACGAACCTCATCCCACAGAAGCATCGCAGCTCCGTAACCGACATACTGTGTACCAAGCGTTGCAATCAGCGCATTGATTCCAAGTACCGATACCAGAAAACCATTGATGCAGCCTATTACAAGGCCGACAAGCAAAGCACCCAGGATCACGACCGGAATCGGCAGCCCCATCATCGTAAGTTTGCCTGCCACGATTGCAGCAAGCATCATCGTAGAACCAACGGACATATCGAAATATCCGCAGATCAGCAGGAACATCATGCCAAATGCGATCATAGCCGTAGGTACTGTACTTGCCTGCAGTGCATGAAGGTTCGAGGAAGACCAGAAAATATCAGTTGTAACCGTAAGAAGAAGCACAAGAGCGATACACAACAGGGCACTTATCGTCTCATTTTTTCTCATTAATTTCTTAAAAATATTCTGCTGCATTTTTCTGCCCCCTTTATGCTTTCTTGGCAGTCATGCGAATATCTACGATGATTGCCAGAATCAGAATCACACCCAAAACAATCTGCTGTACATAGGAATCAATACCATAAGCAGTCATACCATTCTTCAGCATATAGATAAAGACAAGACCCAGCATGGATCTGACCATACTGCCGCGACCGCCGAAAATGCTGGCTCCGCCGATAACTGCTGCAGTGATCATCGTTACTTCAAGATCACTTCCGACTGTTACATTCGGCGCCTTGACACGCGCTGTCATCAATGCTCCGCCGAATGCCGACATCATCGCTGATACCATGAACGCAATGATCTTTACCTTATTTGCACGGATTCCGTACAGAATTGTCGTCTCCACATTGTGACCGATGTAATACATCTGCTTGAAGAAACGGGATTTATTCAGAAGGATCTCAAATACGACCACGATCACAAGCATCAGAAGGATTACCCAGGATATGTTTCCGAGCTGCGGAATACGTTCCATAATAAACTTTCTGTTTTCACGCGGAAGCTGTGCACCGGTCATTCTGGTGATCATCATCCAGTTGTAGCCCTTTACAGCAAGCATGACACCGATTGTTACCATCATGGAATTCAGACGGAACTTCGTGATCAGCCAGCCTTCCACAAATCCAATCACGCCTGCGATCAACACTGCCAAAAGAATGGCAGTTCCAACATTCATTTCATAACGAATACAGAAAATACCCATCACCGTACCGCCAAATCCGAACATTGAACCGACTGACATATCAAGTTCACCCATAATGATCAAAAAGGTAAAACCGATGATTGCAAAAAAGTTGATCGCTACATCAAAAAGGATCGAATGAATATTATTAAAATTGCAGAATGTACTTCTGGTCAGAGACAGAAAAACAAAGAGTATGACTGTCAAATAAACGATCGTCCATCCGCCAAAATCAAATTTCTTTTTTTCTTTTTCATTCAGCTTACGTCCTGTTGCCGCTGTACTCATGAATTACTCACTCCTTCCTGTACGATTCCTACTGCTGCGAAGCGCATCAGTGTCTGCTCCGTGAACTCCGTACATTCTACTTCACCCACGATCGTATTATCTCTCATGATCTTGATACGATCCGAAAGACGCATCAGTTCCGGAAGCTCTGAGCTGAATATGATGACACCTACCCCTTTTTTCGCAATCTCAAGAAGGAATTTGTGGATCTCCTCTTTTGCACCGACGTCGATACCTCGTGTCGGCTCATTGACAATCACTACCTCCGGTTCCGGTGCAAGACAGGCAGACATCATAACCTTCTGCTGATTACCGCCGGAAAGTTTTCTCGGTCGTGTGGACAGAGACGGAAGTGCGATCGCAAACTTCTTAATATACTCTGTAGAAATCCGGTTCAGTTCTTTGCTGTTGATGAATCCAAGTTTGTTGGATACCTTTCCAAGAATCGGCAGAGAAACATTATCTGTAACCGGCATATCAAGCAAAAGTCCTGCGACTTTACGGTTGTTGTTCAAATACATAACATGTTTGTCTACCATCGTACGCGGTTCTACTTTATTCACTTTTTCTCCGCAGACATAAATCTCGCCGCTGTCTTTGCGCTCCAGACCATACATCATACGTGAAAGCTTTGTGACACCGGAACCTTCCAGACCGAAAATACCAAGGATTTCTCCTTTGTGCAGCTTCAGATTGGACGGATTCAGTGCATTTTTCTTTGCCAGATTTTTAACTTCAAATACAACTTCCTCATTGTTGATCACATCTGCCGGATTTTTGATCGAATACAGGCTAAGATCACGTCCTACCATATTGTTGATCAGATCACCCTCGGTCAGATTATCATCGTTGATCAATGTTGTCACATACTGACCGTCTCGCATAACTGTAACACGGTCAGAAATTCTCATAATCTCTTTCAGTCTGTGTGAAATATAAATAATTGTCATTCCCTCTGATCTCAATCGCTCAAGGATCTCCATCAGACGATCAGCCTCTTCATCATTCAATCCGGAAGTCGGCTCATCAAGAATAATCACTTTCGGATTCGCTACAATACAGCGAATGATCTCTGTCATCTGCTGTCCTGCCAGAGTCACACCGTTCATCGGCTCTTCAGGTTTCACTGTTTTTAATCCAAATCGTTCCAGCTGTTTTGCTGTTTCGGCATATAATGCTTTGTAATCAATCCTTCCGCCCTTCAAAAAAGTATGGCTCGGATATACATTCTCTGCCACTGTCAAGTTTTCAAAAATTGCAAGCTCCTGATGCACCATTCGAATACCCATAGCCTGCGCTGCTGCCGGCGAATATGTTTTCACAGTTTCCCCATCCAGCACGATTGATCCGGAATCCGGCACTTCCTCACCCATAATGATCTTAACCAGGGTACTTTTTCCGGCTCCGTTCTCTCCTAAAATTGTATGTATTTCGCCCTGTTTGATTGAAAATGATACATCCGTCAGAGCTTTTACTACACCATATGATTTTGTAATATTATTGATTTTTAAGTACTCCGTCTTTTGTCCGGACATCCTCACCACTCCATTTATAAAAAGGGGCATGTGCAATTTCTTGCAACGCCCCCTTTTCTCATTTTAAATTAACAGCTTCTTAACTTATACGTTCTGCTTATAAACGGTGAATCCTACTGCGGAAGCCACTCGCTGATTGCATCATGGTAGAAGTTCTCTACGTTATCCTGTGTAATGATTACGTTACCTGTGTAAATGTTAAGCGGCCATACGCTGATCTCTGATGCAGCGTTGTCAGCTGTTACCGGTACGTTCAGGAAATCATGATTTGTTACGTTCTCAAGGAAGGAAACAGCGATATCCATCATAGCTGCTGTTCTGTTTGTCAGAGATGCCTGGATATATCCGTCAGCGATGTAGTCAAGCATAGCATCTTCACGGTCTGCACAGATAACTGTCAGAGAGCCCGGTTCCATACCAAGTTCTTCCATAGCACCTGCGATACCGCCGCCGCATGCGGAGTCAAGACCAACGAATGCTGTTACGTCCGGATGTGCACTCAGAAGCTCTTTTGCTACCTGAAGAGATGTAGCTGCATCACACTCACCGTCTTTGTCATCAACGATTTCCCAATCTGTATCTGCAAGAACTTCTTTCAGTCCTTCGTATTTCTCATCGATATTTGTGGAACCCCAGTTACCGATAACAAGGAGTTTTCCTTCGTTTCCAGCGATGTCGATCAGAGCCTGTGCTGTCTCACGACCTGCATCCACGTTGTCAAGACCAATGTAAAGATCTCCGCGGTTTCCGCTGTGTGCCTCAACAAGAACAACCGGGATACCTGCTTCTTTGGCTTTCTCGATACCGGTATTCATAGCTGCATCCCATGCTGCTGTGATGATACCATCCGGTTTCTGCTCGATTACCTGCTCAAGAGTTGCAGATGCTTCATCAGCGTTCCAGTCGTTTGCGCCCATGAACTCGATTGTACAGCCGTATTTTTCTGCTGCATAGTTCAGACCTGCCAGCATATCAAGACTGTAGGACTGTCCAAGACCAGCTGCTACATAATAATAAGTCTTGCCTTCTGCTGCCTCTTCTGCCATTGCCGGAACTGCCATTGACATTGCCATCGTTGCTGCTGCTGTTACTGCTAAAGCCTTTTTGAAATTCATAGTAAATCCTCCTTTTATTATTATCATTATTGTTGTTTTCTACCAATGTTATAACATAATGACGTTACTAAGTGAATTCTACACCACATAGATACAATTGTCAATCGTATTTTCATAAATTTATCATGTTTTTCTCGTCTTCAGCTCTGTGTTTTCGTCATTTTACACAAACTAATTTTTCGCAATATCGCTCAGGTGCTGTAAAACTTCTCCTTCGATCGGCGTATGGAATACCTCCGCGATCACCTGGGTCCAGCCATGGATAAAGTATACCCAGCCATCTTCGATGTAAAGGTTCTTTTCCTCTTTCTGTGCCATCGCCTGATCCTTAAATACGAGATCTCCACGGTAATTAATCTCCCACACAAGAGAATTTTCCGGGAACTGGCATGCATCGGTCAGCGGACTTCCCGGACCGTCTTTGCCAAGTCCTGTTGCATTGACCACCAGTGAATACGGCGGAAGCTTTGCCAGTGTCTTATCGTTCTCCTCAGGAACCGGATTCAGAACAAATTCAAACTCTACCTTCTCATTCAGCCCTGCAAGAAGACGTTTGGCTTCCTCAAGACGCGGCAGACTGCGGTTCGCGATAATGATCTTTTTCGGAACATTGTCGCCGAATTTTTTCTGTGTAAAGTAAACTGACATTGCCAGTGAAGCACCGCCTGCTCCCAACAGAAGAACTTCGCCGCCATGCTCTTTCCAGTAGTTTTCCGGAACAAATGCCTCAAGTGCAAGACCACTGGAAATCGGATCTTTTGCATGTGCACGGAACTGTCCATCCTGCTTGGAAATACAGGAAATCTCACCAAGCTGCTCTGCAAACGGATCAATATAATCGAACATATCCTTGCAGCTGTTGTACAGGTCGATCTTGTGAGTCGTTACCAGCGCACCAAGTGACAGCGGATCTTCCTTAATGAATGCCACAGCTTCCCGATATGCTTCCGGCTCTGAATGCGGACGAAAATCAATGCCTTTGATCACTGCATCTTTCAGGCCAAGTGCTTTTGCCCACTTCGGAAACACTTTCATGATCGAAGAGCTGCCTGTCGTAACACCAATAAAATAAATGGTGGGTACTGTAGCTTTTTCGTAAATGTTTGCCATTGTGTTTACCTCTCTTGATAATATAATTCGATGCTCTATTGTAGCTATGTAGTAACATACCATCATTATAATCGCATGTCATTGTATTTGTCAATAAAAAAACTTACCAACTCTCAGTTTCTCTCTGAAAATCAGTAAGTTTTTCTTTTGTTTTTTATCGCTGCGGCAGATTCCACTTCTTCGGTCCGCTCTCCAGCAGATCACATTCTGCAAAAAGCTGATCGACTGCGCATTTGTATTCTGCAAGGCTCTGTGCCTTGCGGATTTTTTTTGCACATTTTTCTGCCGTTCTTGCTTCTGCTGTCAGCTTCTTGGCTGCTTCGCCGTAAATACGCTCCTGCTCTGCCTGTTCCTGCGCAGTCGGACCAAACAGGTGGATCAGATAAATCCAGATTTCTTTCATGCGGAACATGGCATTTTTGTCTTCCTGCACCATCTCGCGCTGCGCTTCCAGTATCTCATCATGGAATGCCCGCAGGCTCTTTTTATCAGTCGGTGTACCGGTCTTCAGCTGACGGATCAGCCCCGGATTCGCGATCGCTCCGCGTCCGATCATGATGCAGTCGATTTCCGGAAAACGTGCCGTAAAATTCTGATAATCTGTGATGGACATAATGTTGCCATTATAGCACAGCGGAATTCCGGTTTCACCGCCGGTTGCCTGCACATTATTATGCGGCATTGGTGCTGTGTTTTTCTCACGTCTTTCCTGCGCAAAGGAATCCCGCCACCACTTCGCCAGTTCTCCGAACAGCTCCAGATTCGGTACACCGCGGTAAAATTCGGCTCGTGTACGCGGATGAATGATCAGCTCAGAGAGCGGATATTTGCGGTAGATCTCCAGCAGGCGAAACGCATCGTCGGAATTGTCCACACCTACACGGGTCTTGATTGAAATCTTCGTCCTGGA
>CAZEPO010000016.1:0-21228 GCA_964514125.1 uncultured Lachnospiraceae bacterium | reverse complement strand
TTTGCTGCAATTCGTTTCTTTCTGAGTTTGCACCTGTTTCAATCAAGATGGCGAAGGAGCAGAATCTTTCCTTGAACCCGACCAAGATTTCAGGTGTCTGCGGCAGACTGATGTGCTGTCTGAAGAACGAGGAAGAGACCTACGAATATCTGAACAGCAATCTTCCGGCAATTGGCGATACCGTGACAACGTTTGATGGTCTGAAGGGTGAAGTGCAGAGCGTAAATGTCCTGCGTCAGAGAGTGAAGGTGCTTGTCGATATCAACGATGAAAAAGAGCTTCAGGAGTATGATGCAAAAGAGCTGAAGTTCAAGCCGAAACGCCGCAAGGAAAAGGGCGGCAAGAATGCGCCGGTTGACAAGGAACTGAAAGCATTGGAAGCACTTGAGAAAAAGGAAGGAAAGTCGAAACTGAACAATGATTGAGTTGAAAGAGGGAGAACGTCTGGATGACCTGCACCGCAAGGGATATCAGATTATCCAGAATGAAAAGCTGTTCTGTTTTGGAATGGATGCGGTGCTGCTGTCTGATTTTGCCAGTGTCAAAGATGGCGGACGCTGTCTGGATCTGGGTACAGGGACCGGGATCATTCCAATCCTGATGGAAGCAAAGACGAAAGGCAGCTATTATGCCGGACTTGAAATTTCCAAAACCAGTGCTGAGATGGCGGCACGCAGTGCGGCACTCAACGGACTGGAACAGAAAGTAGAGATCATTCAGGGAGACATCAAAGAAGCTGGAGAATTGTTTGCTCCGGCTTCTTTTGATACCATCACATCGAATCCTCCCTATATGATCGGGCAGCATGGTCTGGTGAATCCGGACATCGAGAAGGCGGCAGCCAGACATGAGATTTTGTGTACGCTTGACGATGTCATCAAGGCAGCAGCTCGTCTGCTTCGCCCAGGCGGTCATTTTTATATGGTGCATCGTCCGTTTCGGCTGGCTGAGATCATCTGCACGATGTCTCGGTACAAACTCGAGCCCAAGCGGATGCGTCTGGTTTATCCGTATGTAGATCGGGAGCCGAATATGGTGCTGATCGAGGGTGTGCGGGGCGGCAAATCCCGCATGACAGTGGAGCCGCCGCTGATCGTCTATGAGAGCCCGAGTGTGTATACACAGGAGATTCTGGACATTTACGGACGCGAAGAAGCGGAATAGAGCGGATACAAATAGAATGGAGAAAAAATGGAACAGGGAAGATTATATTTATGTGCGACACCGATCGGCAATCTCGAAGATATGACGATGCGCGCGATCCGAATCCTGCGGGAGGTCGATCTGATCGCAGCGGAAGACACCAGAAACAGCATCAAGCTGCTGAATCATTTCGAGATCAAAACACCGATGACCAGTTATCATGAATACAACCGGATTGAGAAGGCATATACGCTGATCGAAAAGATGCGGGAAGGCAAAAACATCGCTTTGATCACAGACGCCGGAACACCCGGTATCTCAGATCCGGGAGAGGATCTGGTGCGGCTCTGCTATGAGGCAGGTATCGAGGTGACCTCTTTGCCGGGAGCCTGTGCCTGTGTAACTGCGCTGACCTTGTCAGGGCTTTCGACCCGCCGCTTTTGTTTTGAAGCATTTCTGCCGTCGGAGAAAAAAGAGCGGGCAGAGGTGCTGGAAGAACTGAAAACAGAGACACGGACGACTATCTTATATGAAGCACCGCATCGTCTGGTGCGTACCTTAAAAGAACTGCTCGAAGCATTGGGCGACCGCCGGGTAACAATCTGCCGGGAACTGACCAAAAAGCATGAGACTGCGTTTCAGACCACATTGGCAGCAGCGGCGGCATACTATGAGGTGAACGATCCGAAGGGCGAGTGTGTCATTGTCATGGAAGGGCGCAGCCGTCAGGAGATGAAGGAAGAAGCACAGAAAAGCTGGGAAGAAATGAGTATTCCGGATCATGTGGCACTCTATGAACAGCAGGGCATGGACCGAAAAGAAGCTATGAAGCGTGCCGCAAAGGACCGTGGGCTGTCCAAGCGGGATATTTATGCTGCATTGCTGAATAATTAGCAAAAAAGTATGCAGTTCAGCGAAATGACGAAACATGGACGGAGCAGTATGTTGCAGGATGAAGAAAGAAGGAAAAGCAGATGGGAAATCAGCAGACAAAATGGAACGAAGCCGATGTAGAGGCAGGGCAGTTTGAAGCATTTCGTCAGATTGTAAGTACACTGCGCAGTGAAAATGGCTGTCCCTGGGATCGGGAGCAGACATTTGAGAGTCTTAAGCCTTGTATGATCAACGAGATGACAGAGGCGATCGCTGCGATCAATCTATATAAGGAAGAAAAAGATGCTGAAAATCTTTGCGAGGAGCTGGGCGATGTTCTGCTGCAGGTTGTACTGTTGGCTCAGATTGCACAGGAAGAAGGACTCTTTCAGATTGAAGATGTGATCCGCGGCATCAGCCGCAAGATGATCCGCCGTCACCCACATGTGTTCCATGATCCTCAGATGGAGGCGGCTCTGAAGCAGCTGCAGGAGGCCGAACAGCAGCAGCTCCGCGATGTGCAGATTACAGAGACTGGAGCCAAAACAGCGGCAGAGATTCCGGGGCTTTGGGAACAGATCAAGCGCGCAGAACGAATGAAGCAGCCGAAGAAGGACAAACAGAAAGAAAAAACAGCGTTTGCAAAGGCCGCAGATGAGGTTATCGTACATCTGGAGCAAAAGAAAGTGCAAAAATAAAGAGAAGGAAAAACCGCGTATTTACGCCGAAACTGTTATCAAAAATCCTTGACAAACAGGGCATTACATTATATAAATAGTAGCAGGGCTCGCGCAGGCGGGCATCATTTGACCGAGGCTCATTGCAGTTGTTCGGTTACAGACAGATAGCGAAGCGAACGAACATATCCGTTTGACTAGACGATCCATTTCATGAGGAGGAATTTACAATGAATAAAACAGAACTGATCGCTGCAATCGCAGAGAAGACAGAATTATCCAAAAAAGATGCAGAGAAAGCACTGAAAGCTTTCACAGACGTAGTTGCTGAGCAGCTGAAGAACGGTGAGAAAGTACAGCTTGTAGGCTTTGGTACATTTGAGACATCTGAGCGTGCAGCCAGAGAAGGAAGAAATCCGCAGACTGGTGAGACAATGATGATCAGCGCATCCAAGACTCCGAAGTTCAAAGCAGGAAAAGCTCTGAAAGATATGATGAACTAATTGACCAATGACCCGGAATTTCACTGAGAGGTTCCGGGTTTTGTTTTTAGGAGGAAAGCGATGCGTTTAGATAAATATTTGAAGGTATCCCGCCTGATCAAACGCCGCACAGTAGCCAACGAAGCCTGCGATGCAGGCCGTGTATCCGTCAACGGCAAACCGGCGAAGGCTTCTGTCTCTGTGAAGCCGGGCGATCAGATCGAGATTCAGTTTGGCAGCAAGGCTGTGAAGGTAGAGGTACTGTCCATTCAGGAGACCGTCAAAAAGGAAGCAGCAGCCGAGATGTATAAATATCTGTAAAAAGGCAGGTAATATCCAAAGGAAGATACGCTGGTTCGGTCATTTGCTGTGCGTTAGAGGATTGCTGCTGCAAGGCATAGTCTGAGTATGATATTCATACAATAAACAGATGGAATATGCTGGAGCAGAGGCAATGGAAGAAAAAAAGAATCTGAAACCCCACAGCATTACCTGGCAGGAGCGAATGCAGGGCAGGATCACAGGAGTAAAGGATGTATTTTCATTTGATGAGACCTCTGTTGTGCTGGAGACAGAGCAGGGCAGGCTGACGATCAAAGGCAAAGATCTGCATATCAGCCGTCTGATGCTGGAGCAGGGTGAGGTTGAGATGGAGGGACGGCCGGAAAGCATTCAGTATTCCGGCAGCAGTCCGACAGAAAAAGGAAGTCTGCTCAGAAGGATGTTCCGCTGATGAGCAGTGTGATCAGGCAGGAAGTGATTGTTTTTTTCTGTGCGGTCTGCCATGGTATTCTGCTGACCTTCGGTTATGATATTCTGCGTGCACTCCGGCGGGCATTTGTACATAATCTGGCAGCAGTTTCAGCAGAGGACTTTCTGTTCTGGCTGATTGCCGGATTTGCTACGTTTTGTCTGCTGTTTGGCAGGACAGACGGGGTACTGCGCGGTTATGTAGCAGTTGGGATCGTGCTCGGCGCACTTTTGTATCACAGTACGGTCAGCAGACCGTTTGTCAAACTGTTTGCTGCGCTGTTGGGGTATATGAGGAAAGGTTGCCAGCTTTTGTGCCGCTGTCTGATTTTTCCAGTGTCCAAATTAGCAGCTGCAGGGAAGAAACTTATTGAATTAGCCTCCAAAAGGGGGTACAATCTTGTTGTAAAACTGAAAAAACGCTGGAAACTTATCTGGCGGAAGAACGAGAATTTTGCACACAAAGACAAAAGGGGTAGACGATATGGCAAAAAAAAGAAGGCGTCCAAGCAAAAGTAACCGCCTCGGTATGTTTGCGATCGCGGCCATTGTGGTGGTTCTGCTGATCGGTCTGCTTGTGCAGAGTCAGGATCTGGCAGATTCCAATGCCAAAAAGGAAATACAGAAAGAAGAACTGCAGCAGCAGATCAAAGATGAAGAAATCCGCGCAGAGGAGATCGAACGACTGGGAGAAAACATCAATTCTCCGGAGAACGTGGAGAAGATCGCGCGCGATAAGCTTGGGCTGGTATACGAAGATGACATTATCTTTCAGCCGGAAGAAAAATGATTTACGGGGCATAGGACGCCCTGAATGAAAAAAGATACTTTCTATTGACTGTTCAAAAGTGCAAGAAATTCCAAGTTTCAGCACTTTCTCACACGTCAAGCGAAAGTATCTTTTTCTATTCTTAGCCTCCTATATTTACAAAAAGAATATTTTTCAGCCGTTTTGACAGAACTCGCAGCAAAGATACGCTATACTATTGCGGATATAATTGGCCGGACTGGGGGAGGATTTGTGATGGGAGAATTACTGGCGAGTGTACGGAATACGGGTGAATGGCTGGAGCGGGAAATCTGCCCTTTGCCGGAGCAGGAGCAGATCGAAAAGTATGCGGAAGCATTTTATGGGCTGGCGAAGCTGTTTCTGGACATGCCCTGTCAGCAGGAACGGCTTGGGGACGGTGTGCTGGAGCAGCTGCTTGATCAGGTGAGAGAAAAGGTCTGCCGGGGGTGTGGAAGAGAAACACATTGCTGGCGGGACAACTATTTTGTCAGCTGCCGCATGGTTTACGAGCTGTTTGAGGAACTGCAGCAGGAGGGGGCGTTTTCAGAACCGCTGCTACAGGAGGTGAAGCAATACTGTGCGCGCAAAGCGCAGCTGTGCAGAGCATTGGAGCAGGGATATGAAGCAGCACGGCAGAATCTGATGTGGAACAATCGGCTGATGGAACAGCGGCAGGCGGTGGGCGAACAGATTTATCAGACGGCTGAGCTGCTGAAAAAGGCAGCGGAAGGATTTCGGGGAGACACAAAAAAAGAAGCACTGCTCTGGAAAAAGCTGAAGCGGGAGCTGCGGCTGCTGAATATTTCCATGCAGGGAATCCGGGTACTGTGTACGGAAGATGGACGAACCGAGATCTATCTGACGCTTGCGGCGCGCCGGCGCAGCCGTGTGTCGGCAAAGACGATAGCAGAAATCCTGTCTGACTGCTGCAAAGAAACGATGCGTCCGGCATGGAACTGCCGTGCTGCGGTTGCAGAACTGCCGGAGCATTTTCATTTTGTGACGGATACCAGGTACCAGATGCTCTGCGGCATTTCCAGGATCACCAAGGCAGGGGAGATGGTATCCGGTGATAATTATGCGTTTCTGCAGAAGGATACGGGAAAGATTGTGATGAGTCTGGCAGATGGAATGGGTTCCGGCATGCGTGCCTGTCAGGAGAGTGAGACCGTGATCGAGCTTCTGGAACAGTTTCTTGACGCCGGATTTCCGCAGGAGACTGCAGTGCGCATGATCAATTCCTGTATGCTCCTTCGGAATCGGGATCAAATGTTTTCTACCATTGATTTGTGTATGGTTGACTTGTATAATGCAAACTGTGATATGATAAAGTCAGGGGCGGCGGCGACCTTTTTGTGTCAGGGCAGCGAGATTGAGGTGATCCAGTCGCAAGCCTTTCCGGCAGGTGTACTGCAGCAATCTGATTTTGCAAGTATACACCGGCAGCTGAGCTCCGGCACCACGATCGTGATGATGACCGATGGTGTGCTGGAGGCACTTCCGCAGGAGCAGCGGGAAGAGCGCATGGTGGAGCTGATCAAAAAAACAGAGTGTGCCAATGCCAGAGAACATGCAAGGCGGCTGATGGAGAGGATCTATCTGATGCAGAAGCTGCAGGCAAGTGATGATATGACGATACTGATCGGCACGATATGGGAGAAATAAAAGTTGAAGGACATTTTTGAAACGATAGAAAATTATCAGATGATCGAAGCAGGTATGCGGGTGATCGCAGGGGTATCCGGTGGTGCAGATTCTGTCTGCCTGCTGTATGTGCTCAGCGAATACCGGAAGCTGGTTCCGTTTGAATTGCAGGTGGTCCATGTGGAGCATGGGATTCGCGGAGAGGCGAGCCTTTCCGATGCTGTTTTTACACAGGAGCTTTGCGGCAGACTGGAAGTTCCTTGTCGGATTGTACACACGGATGTGCAGCAGATTGCTGCACAGAAGGGGCTTTCTGTGGAAGAAGCGGGACGGCAGGAGCGATACCGGATCTTTGCGGAAGTATGCAGCGAAATCCAGGCTGACCGAATCGCAGTGGCGCATAACCGCAACGATCAGGCTGAGACAATGCTCTGGAATCTGGCAAGAGGCAGCGGTCTGAAAGGCCTTGGCGGAATCCGTCCGGTGCGGGGACAGATCATACGTCCGCTGCTGTTTACCGATCGAAGAGCGATTGAGCGGATTTTGCAGGAGGGCGGATTTGAATGGCGGACAGACCAGACAAATCTGGAGCAGGAATACACAAGAAACAAGATCCGGCTTTCGCTGATCCCGCAGATGGAGCGGGAGCTGAATGAGCAGGCAGGTCTGCATCTGGCGCAGGCCGCGGAGCGTCTGCAGCAGGTGCAGGAGCTGCTGGAGCGACTGACGCAGCAGGCATCACAGCAGTGTCTGATGCAGGAAGCGGATTCTGTTGTATTGCTGCTGGAACCGTATGAAAAGCAGGAAACGCTGATTCAGACGGAGCTTTTGAAGGAAGCACTGATCCGGTGCAGAGAGGGCAGCGGCCTGAAGGACATCGGAAGCGTTCATCTGCAGCAGCTGCAGCACCTTGCAGAGCTTGACTGCGGCAAGGAGTATCGTTTGCCCGGACAGATTCGCGCTGTCCGCGAAAACGGCAGGATCCGTTTCCACAAGATAACGAACAAATCAGATGCAGTATGTGGAAAAACACTCCAAAATCAGTCAGCCGCTGTGGATAACGGTGCGGCAGATGTTTTGCAGGAAGAGATTTTGTTGCAGATACCGGGTGTGCAGATGGCCGGCAGCAGAAGAGTGACAACGGAGCTTCTGGAAAATACTTCTGGTCTCATGGAACAGATCAAAGAAGAAAAAAAGTATACGAAATGGATTTCATATGATACAATAAATAGTGGTGTCTGCCTTAGAACAAGAAGGGCAGGCGATTATCTTGCAGTAAATGAAACAGGCGGACGCAAGAAGCTGAAGGACTATTTCATCGACTGCAAAGTACCCCGCGATCAGCGGGACGCGATCTGGCTGCTGGCAGACGGGGCTCATATTTTGTGGGTGATCGGCTATCGGCTCAGCAGCGAAGTGAAGATTACGCAGAAGACAAAAAAAGTATTGAAAATACAAGTCGAGGAGGTATCGCTATGAAAGAAAAAGTGAAGATTTTTTTGCCGGAGCATGAGGTTGAAGAGCGAATTGCAGAGGTGGCAAAACAGATTAGTGAAGATTATGCGGGACAGGAAGTACATCTGGTGTGTATTTTGAAGGGCAGTGTATTCTTTTCCTGTGAGCTTGCAAAACGTATTACAATCCCTGTGACGATGGATTTTATGTCTGTGAGCAGCTATGGAAATGACACAAAATCAAGCGGCGTTGTTCGCCTTGCCAAGGATCTTGATGAGCCGCTGACCGGCAAGAATGTCATCGTGATCGAGGATATCATCGATTCCGGCCGTACTCTGAGTTATCTGATGGATATTCTGAGCAAGCGTGATCCGAAGACACTGCGTCTGTGTACCCTGCTTGATAAGCCGGAACGCCGTGTGGTTGAAGTGCCGGTTGATTATACCTGCTTCAATATACCGGATGAATTTGTAGTCGGATACGGACTGGATTATGCGCAGAAGTACAGAAATCTGCCGTTCATCGGTATCGTAGAGTTTGTAGAGGAATAAAGTGTAAAAGATCAGAAGGATAAAGGAGTTGAAAAGATTGAATCGCAATACAAAGGGTTTGGGCGGATATTTTCTTGCCGTCCTTCTTATTTTGCTCTTGCTGTGGACGTTCCGCGGCGGACTGGAAGCATCGCATACCTGGTCCGGACAGGAGCTTCAGAGTGCACTGGAGCAGGAGGAAGTTGTGCGCGTGCAGCTTACGCCGAATGAAAACACACCGGCCGGTACGCTGCGGGTGACACTGACAGACGGTGATGTGAAATACGTCAATGTCACAAATGTGGAGACTGCAGAAGCGGAACTTTTGAACTACGCGGATGTGAAGCTGGAAGTAGAGCCGGTAGAGAAGGAAAGTGTTTTCCTGACCACCTATATTCCAATGCTCATGATCGGCTGTGTGCTCTTATTCTTTTTTATGATGATGAACCGTCAGGCAGGCGGCGGCAATAACAAAATGATGAATTTTGGCAAGAGCCGTGCGCGTATGATCTCGCCGGATGCTAAACGGGTGACATTCAAAGATGTGGCAGGTCTTCAGGAAGAAAAAGAAGATCTGGAGGAGATCGTGACGTTCCTCAAGGAACCGTCCAAATTTACACAGGTCGGTGCAAGGATTCCGAAGGGAGTGATCCTTGTCGGACCTCCAGGAACCGGTAAGACCTTGCTTGCCAAGGCAGTTGCCGGGGAAGCGGGCGTGCCGTTTTTCAGCATTTCCGGTTCGGATTTTGTGGAGATGTTTGTCGGTGTCGGTGCTTCCCGTGTCCGAGATCTGTTCGAGGATGCGAAAAAGCATCAGCCGTGTATTGTTTTTATTGATGAGATTGATGCAGTGGCAAGAAGACGAGGAACAGGTATGGGAGGCGGCCACGATGAAAGAGAACAGACACTGAACCAGCTGCTCGTAGAGATGGACGGATTCGGTGTGAATGAGGGAATCATCGTGATGGCGGCAACCAACCGTGTCGATATTCTGGATCCTGCAATCCTGCGCCCGGGCCGTTTTGACCGTCAGGTGGCAGTCGGACGTCCGGATGTCAGAGGCAGAGAAGAGATCCTGCAGGTACACTCCAAGAACAAGCCGCTGGCAGAAGATGTGAATCTGCCGGAGGTAGCACGCACAACAGCCGGATTTACCGGTGCGGATCTGGAGAACCTTATGAATGAGGCTGCGATCCTTGCAGCGAAGGAGCAGCGTGTCTATATCCGTCAGGAAGATATCAACCGTGCGTTTGTCAAGGTTGGCATTGGAGCGGAGAAGAAGAGCCGCGTGATCTCCGAAAAAGAAAAACGTATCACAGCGTACCACGAAGCAGGTCATGCAATCCTGTTCCATCTGCTTCCGGATGTGGGACCAGTGCATACGATCTCGATCATTCCGACCGGACGCGGTGCAGCAGGCTATACGATGCCGCTGCCGGAAAAAGATGAAATGTTCAATACCAAGGGCAAGATGCTTCAGAACATCGTTGTCAGCCTGGGCGGCCGTGTGGCAGAGGAGCTGGTGATCGGCGATGTGACAACCGGTGCTTCACAGGATATCAAGCAGGCAACAGGTGTTGCCCGTGCCATGGTAACGAAATACGGTATGTCAGAGAAGATTGGTCTGATCAACTATGACCACGATGATGATGAAGTCTTTATCGGACGTGATCTGAATCACACCCGTTCCTACAGTGAGGAGACGACTTCTGCGATCGAGCAGGAAGTGAAACGGATTATAGATGAGGCACATGAGAAGGCGCGTCAGATGATCGCGGAGCATGAAGCAGTACTCCATGCCTGTGCAAAGCTTCTGATTGAGAAAGAAAAAGTCGGAAGAGAAGAGTTTGAAGCACTTTTTGACAAGGAAACCGCAGTTTTATAAAAATTTTTGGGAGATATGGAAAAACGAAAAAATGTCGTTGGTGGACTGCACAAAAATCCGGAATGAAAAAAGTGAAGTTTGTGCACACTGTTTTTGGACCCGATGCTATAATAATCATCGTAAAACCCCCCAATACATTATATAGTTTTTGCTACACCCCATTTAGAAGAAATACCTTCTCCAAAAAGACAGCCTAACCAGCTGTCTTTTTTCGTTATATAGTGTTTTGTTTGCAATCAGATATAATCTGTTATAGAATAGTTGCAGAAAACAGCTTGGGAGGACAGCATGAAGCGACAGACAGCACAGAACATAGAGACAGATATTGATACAGCAGCATTCTTTTCCGATGAGACATCCAATTATGTGACGCCGATGGAACCGCAGAGCGGGGAGACAGTGACAATCCGATTCCGTACCGCACGCGGCAGTGCTGATCGGGTTTGTCTGGTCAGCAGAGGACAAAAAACAAAACTGCATCTGGAACAGAGCAGAGGGACATTTGACTATTATGCGGCAGAGGTTTTGCTGGATACAGAACCGCTGCACTATTTTTTTGAAATTCAGACAGGGAAGTGTATCTGCTATTATCACAAATGCGGTGTAACAGAAGATGCGGCGCAGCTTCATCCATTCTGTATCGTACCGGGCTTTTCGACACCGGACTGGGCAAAGGGAGCCGTGATGTACCAGATCTTCACGGATCGTTTCCGTAATGGAGACAGACGCAACGATGTACTTGACCGGGAATATTTTTATATCGGAGAGCCGGTCACGCATGTGCTGGATTGGGACAAGATGCCGGCAGCGACAGGAATCCGTGAATTTTATGGCGGTGATCTGCAGGGCGTGATCGATAAGCTGGACTATCTGCAGGAGCTCGGTGTAGAAGTGCTGTATTTTAATCCGCTGTTTGTATCTCCGTCCAATCATAAATATGATACGCAGGATTATGATTATATTGACCCGCATTTGGGCAGGATCGTATACGATGAGGGAATGCTTCTTGGAGAGCAGGACAGAGACAATCGGGCTGCGACACGTTATATCAGCCGTGTGACGGCAGCCGAAAATCTGGAGGCGAGTAATGCGCTGTTTATTGAACTGGTGGAAGAGCTGCACCGCAGAGGCATGAAGATCATTTTGGACGGTGTGTTCAACCACTGTGGTTCGTTCAACAAGTGGATGGATCGGGAACGGCTCTATGAAGGACAGGCAGGCTATGAAAAAGGTGCTTTTGTCTCGGCAGACAGTCCGTACCGGAGCTTTTTCCGCTTTTATAACGAACAGGAGTGGCCGTACAATTCCAGTTATGATGGCTGGTGGGGACATGACACGCTGCCGAAGCTCAACTATGAGGCGTCGCAGAAGCTGGAGGAGGACATCTTACGGATTGCGCGCAAATGGGTGTCACCGCCTTATAATGCGGACGGCTGGCGGCTTGATGTGGCAGCGGATCTCGGTTTTTCTTCCGATTATAATCACGAATTCTGGCGTAAATTCCGCCGGGAAGTCAAGGCGGCGAATCCGAATGCACTGATTCTTGCGGAGCATTATGGAGATGCCGGAAGCTGGCTGGGTGGCGATCAGTGGGACAGCGTCATGAACTATGATGCGTTTATGGAGCCGATGAGCTGGTTTTTCACCGGTATGGAAAAACACAGCGATGAATATCAGGAAAGCCTGCACGGCAATGCAGATAGCTTTCGTGGGGCGATGACCTTCCATATGGCACGGTTTCTGGCACCGTCGCTTCAGACGGCGATGAACCAGCTCTCCAATCACGACCATTCCCGTTTTCTCACAAGGACAAATGGCAAGGTCGGAAGAGTGCAGCAGCTCGGCAGCCGTGCGGCAGGTACAGGTGTGAAGCCGGAGATCATGCGCGAGGCGATCGTGATGCAGATGACCTGGCCGGGCGCACCGACCCTTTACTATGGAGATGAGGCAGGCGTCTGCGGCTTCACCGATCCGGATAATCGCAGAACCTATCCGTGGGGCCATGAAGACAAAGAAATGCTGGAGTTTTACCGCAGGGCGATCGCACTGCATAGGCGGTATCCAGTTTTTACAGAAGGCTCCCTTACTTTTCTGCATACCGGATATCAGACACTGGCCTACGGCAGATTCACAGCAGATCGCAGCGACCAAACAACGATGCGGCAGAATGAAAGCCATACTGCAGGCGGCAGAACAGAAGCTACACAGGCAGTTGTTGTATTCAACAACAGTTCCGAAGCAAAGACGTTGCGTATTCCGGTGCGTGCGGCAGAGGTCATGGACGGTGACTGTCTGACCAGAGTGTTCTATACCGATATGAATGGGTTTACAGAGACAGAGCAGAGCTATGTGGTTGAACATGGAAGACTGCAGATTGTAATGCAGGCAAATTCTGCGGCAGTGCTTGTAAGCGAAAGATAGATAATCAGTTTTTGATTTGCTGATATTGGAAATCCTTATATAGAAATAGCTTACAGGAATCAGAGAATGTGGTATTATAAAAGTGAATTGTTAGAATGATGAAAAGAAACTGTTTGATATAGAATATTAAGAAAGAAACAACGAGGAGGAGTATCGATTATGAAGATTGTAGTTTTGGCAGGCGGAATCAGTACCGAGCGTGCTGTTTCCATCGTTTCCGGTACACAGGTATGTAAGGCACTCAGAGCAAAGGGTCATCAGGCGATCCTGGTCGATGTTTACTGCGGTACCGAGCTTTCTGATCCGGAGACAGCTTTTGCAGGAGAATATGACACAGAAGCAGCGGCGGCATATATGCGCAGCTTTGACGATCAGATCGCAGAGATGAAAAAGACACGCAGAGCATTTTTTGGCCCGAATGTGCTGGAGCTCTGTCAGGCAGCCGAGGTGGTATTCATGGCACTTCACGGCGAAGACGGCGAGGGCGGCAAGGTACAGGCAGTTTTTGATCTGATGGGCATTCGCTATACCGGTTCCGGAGCACTCGGCAGTGCGATCGCGATGGATAAGGGCATTTCCAGAAAGCTGTTTGCGGCACATGGTGTTCCGACTGCGGCAGGCATGACACTGTGCAAAGAGGAGGAACGCAAGGCAGCAGCAGACAATGGTGTCGGACTTCCGTGTGTGGTCAAACCGTGCTGCGGTGGTTCCAGCGTCGGTGTAGAGATCGCACATACAGAAGAAGAATATAAGGCAGCTCTGGACCATGCGTTTGGCTATGAAGAAGAGGTAGTGGTTGAACAGTACATTGAAGGCCGCGAATTTTCCTGCGGTGTGATCGAGGGCAAGGCATATCCGGTCATCGAGATCGCTCCGCTGGTTGGCTTCTATGATTATACGAATAAATACAAGGCAGGCTCTACAGTAGAGACTTGTCCGGCAGAACTTTCAGAAGAAAAGACAAAAGAGATGCAGCACTACGCAGAACTGGCATTTGAGGCGCTGAAGCTGGAATGTTATGCGAGAATGGACTTTATGATGGCAAAAGACGGCAGTCTGTACTGTCTGGAAGCAAACACACTTCCGGGTATGACACCGACCAGCCTGCTTCCGCAGGAGGCGGCAGCCGTAGGTATGGATTTTGCAGCATTGTGCGAGCATCTGATCCAGGTTTCTATGAAATAAAAACAAAGGAGAGAACAGATGAAGGGAATGACTCTTGCCCGCATCACAGAGGTATGCGGCGGTGTATATAGAGGAGCAGAGGCGGATCAGAACCGCGAGATCACAGCGATCACGACTGACAGCCGCAAGGCAGAGGAGGGAATGCTGTTTGCAGCGATCGTAGGAGAGCGTGTGGATGGCCACAGCTTTATTCCGTCTGTATTTGAAAAAGGTGCGCTGTGCGTGCTTTCTGAGCGCGAGCTGCCGGATGCGGCCGGCAATTATATTCAGGTAACTTCTACACTGGAGGCACTCAAGGCAATCGCGGCAGAATATCTGCAGCAGCTGAAGATTCCGGTGGTCGGCATTACCGGAAGCGTCGGCAAGACAAGTACAAAAGAAATGATCGCGGCAGTGCTTTCACAGAAATACAATACTCTGAAGACCGCTGGCAATTTCAACAATGAGCTCGGTCTTCCGCTGACTGTATTCCGTCTGCGTGAGGAGCATGAGATCGCAGTCCTTGAAATGGGTATCAATCATTTCGGGGAGATGCATCGTCTGGCGAAGATCGCGAAACCGGATACCTGCGTGATCACGAATATCGGACAGTGTCATCTGGAGTTTCTCGGTGACCGCGATGGTGTGCTGAGAGCAAAATCAGAGATTTTTGATTATTTGCGCGAAGATGGACATATTGTATTAAATGGAGAGGACGATAAGCTGGAGACAGTACAGGAAGTCAAGGGAATCCGTCCGGTCTTCTTTGGCTTTGGAAAGAACTGCGAGGTCTATGCAGACCGTATTGAGAAGCAGGGATTGAAGGGAATCTCCTGTGAGATTCATACACCGCAGGGCAGCTTCCGTACACTGATCCCGATTCCGGGCATCCATATGGTGCTCAATGCACTGGCAGGCACAGCAGTCGGTCTGATCTATGGACTGACACTGGAACAGATCCGTGCAGGCATCGAGAGTCTGCAGCCGGTAAGCGGCCGTTTCCACATCATTCATGCGGAGCGTGCGACGATCATCGATGACTGCTACAATGCGAATCCGGTCTCCATGAAGGCATCGCTCGAGGTGCTGCAGGACGGACTGGGACAGAAAGTTGCGATCCTCGGCGATATGGGAGAGCTTGGTGCCGATGAGGCAAGGCTGCACCGCGAGGTCGGCGAGTTTGCAGGCGGACTGGATCTGGATAAATGTGTCTGTGTAGGTCCTCTTTGCAGAAATCTGGCAGAAGGAATCCGTGCTGTGAATCCGCAGATGGAGGTAGACTGCTTTGATAATCTGCAGGAGATGATGAAAAATCTGAGCTATCTGGTCAAACAGGGCGATACCGTTCTGGTAAAGGCTTCTCATTTTATGCACTTTGAGAAGGTCGTAGAAGCATTAGAAAATCTATAAACAGGAATAAGAAGAATATGTATATTATAGTAGGACTTGGCAATCCGGGCACACAGTATGCCCATACCCGTCACAACGCGGGCTTCGAGGCGATCGACCGTCTGGCAGATGAGTACCGGATTTCCGTAGAAAACAAAAAATTTCAGGGGCTTTGCGGCAGCGGCTACATTGAAGGACAGAAGGTGCTGCTGCTGAAGCCGCAGACTTATATGAATCTGAGCGGAGAGAGTGTGCGCGCCGCGTGTGATTTTTTCAAGATCGATCCGGAGGAGGAGTTGATCGTGCTGTATGATGATATCAGTCTGGCACCGGGACAGCTGCGGATCCGCAAGAAGGGAAGTGCAGGTGGGCACAACGGTATCAAAAATATCATTCAGCACCTCGGCACACAGGTTTTTCCGCGTGTGAAGATCGGTGTGGGTGAGAAGCCGCAGGGCTATGATCTGGCAGACTATGTACTGGGACATTTTTCAAAGGAAGAATGGCCGGATATGGAGGATGCCTTCAAGCGGGCTGCACATGCGGCAGCAGCGATGACCGGCGGTGATATTGATCGTGTGATGAACGAGTACAATAAGACCATTGTCAAAAAAATGGACGCCACATGAGCTTGCGCTGGTGAGACTTGGTATTTTTGAATAAGCAAAGCGGCAGAAGGTTCCTGCCATGTCAGATGGAAGGACGGTAAAAAATTCATGAAAGCATTTTTGACTCCCATGCAGCAGCTGGGGGAATTCGAAGAAATCAGCAGAAAGATAGCCGGTAACAGGGGGATGCTCCAGGTTACCGGCTGTATTGACGCTCAGAAGCCACATTTTATCTACAGTGCGGCGGCAGAATTTGAAACACATGTGCGTACAGAGCTTCAGCGAAGAATGGTCGCAGTCTGTGATCGTGGGGACGCAGGCAAAAAAGAAGCGGCAGAATATAAGCGTGTGCTGCAGAATGCATCTTTCGCGACGCTGATCATCACGCACAGTGATCAGCGCGCCAGAGAACTGTATGAGAACTATCGTTTTTTTGACCGGGAAGTACTGTACTTTCCGGCGAAGGATCTGATCTTCTTTCAGGCAGATATCCACAGCAACCTGCTCCAGCAGCAGCGTCTGCAGGTGCTGAAGGCACTGGTGGAGCGCAGACAGGTGACGGTCATCACGACTATGGCAGCCTGCATGAATCAGCTTGTGCCGTTTGAAGCGTGGATGGATCATATCCTGGAGATTGACAGTGCCTGCGAAATCGATACAGAGGATCTGAAAAAAGAATTGATCCAGCTGGGTTATGAGCGTGTTGGGCAGGTCGAAGGACCGGGGCAGTTTGCAATCCGGGGCGGCATCATCGATATATTCCCGCTGACGGAGGAGACACCGATCCGAATCGAATTGTGGGGCGAAGAGGTAGATTCAATCCGCAGCTTTGATGTCGAAAGTCAGCGTTCGATCGAGAATCTTGACTGTGTGCGGATCTACCCGGCAGCAGAGCTGATCCCGGATCAGCGGCAGCGCGAGGCAGCACTGGAGCAGCTTCAAAAAGAAGCCGAAAAGGCAGAAAAATTATTTAGAAAAGACGGCAAGATGGAAGAAGCCACCCGTATCCGGCAGCTCATGCAGGATTGCCGTGATCAGCTCGAGGAACTGCAGGAACCGCTTTCCATGGAAGGCTTCATCGACTATTTTGTAGAGCGAAAGACTGGTTTTCTCGATTATTTTTCCGGTATGCATACACTCATCTTCCTGGATGAGCCAAATCGTCTGCTCGAATCCGGTCAGGCAGTTGAGATGGAATTTCGTGAGAGCATGAAAAATCGTCTGGAGAAAGGCTATGTGCTGCCAGGACAGACCAGACTGCTCTTTGGTCATCAGGAGATCATCGCAGCGATCTGCAGCAAGAATGCAGTCGGTCTCTGCACACTGGAGAATGCCCGCGCACCTTGGAGTGCTTCTGGACATTATTCACTGACGGTACGCTCGGTGAATCCGTACAACAACAGCTTTGAACTGCTGGTCAAGGATCTGCAGCGGTGGAAAAAAGAAGGCTACCGCGTGATTCTGCTCTCAGCATCCAGAACGCGAGGCAATCGTCTGGCTGGGGATCTGCTCGCAGAAGGACTGACCAGTTACTATACGGAAGATCCGGAGCGAGAGGTGAATCCGGGTGAAGTGCTTGTGACCTGCGGCAACATGAAAAAAGGTTATGAATATCCGCTGATCCGGTTTGTGGTGATCGCGGAGAGCGATATTTTTGGTCAGGAGCAGAAAAAGAAGAAAAAAAGAAAGCGATACGAAGGCAAACAGATCAACAGCTTCACAGAGCTGTCGATCGGCGATTATGTGGTGCATGAGAATCACGGACTCGGTGTATACCGCGGCATCGAGAAGGTTGTAGTAGACAAAGTCACCAAGGATTATATGAAGATCGAATATGCGGGAACCAGCTGTCTCTATGTGCCGGCGACGCAGCTTGATGTGATCCAGAAATATGCAGATGCCGATGCAAAGCCGCCGAAGCTGAACAAGCTCGGCACACAGGAATGGAACCGAACCAAGACGCGTGTCCGGACGGCAGTCCGTGCGATCGCACAGGATCTGGTGAAGCTGTATGCACAGCGGGAGCGAAAAGAAGGTTTTGTTTATGGCGAAGATACAGTCTGGCAGCATGAATTTGAAGAGATGTTTCCGTTTGAGGAGACAGAGGATCAGATGATTGCGATCAATGCCGTCAAGCAGGATATGCAGAGCCGAAAGATCATGGACCGCCTGATCTGCGGTGATGTAGGTTATGGCAAGACCGAGATTGCGATCCGCGCAGCCTTCAAGGCAGTGCAGGAGGGCAAGCAGGTGGCGTACCTTGTGCCGACAACGATTCTGGCACAGCAGCATTACAATACATTTGTACAGCGTATGAAGGAATTTCCGGTGCGCGTCGATCTGATGTGCCGGTTCCGCACTGCGGCAGAGCAGAAAAAGACGATCACTGATCTGAAAAAAGGTCTGGTGGACATTGTGATCGGAACCCATCGTCTGCTTTCTAAAGATGTGGAATATAAGGATCTGGGACTTCTGATCATTGATGAGGAACAGCGCTTCGGTGTAACGCATAAAGAAAAGATCAAACAGCTGAAAACAGATATCGATGTACTGACACTGACCGCAACGCCGATCCCGCGTACTTTGCACATGAGTCTGATCGGAATCCGTGATATGACGGTACTGGAGGAAGCACCGCAGGAACGAGTGCCGATCCAGACCTATGTAATGGAATACAATGAGGAGATGGTGCGCGAGGCGATCAGCCGAGAGCTGAACCGCGGCGGACAGGTTTATTATGTGTACAACCGTGTGAATGATATCGTGGACGTGACCAACAAGGTTGCTTCACTGGTGCCGCAGGCAAGTGTGGCATTTGCACACGGGCAGATGAAGGAGCATGAGCTGGAAAAAATCATGGTGGACTTCATCAATGGAGAGATCGATGTACTGGTAACGACGACGATCATTGAGACCGGACTGGATATTTCCAATGCCAATACGATGATCATTCACGATGCCGATACGATGGGGCTTTCGCAGCTGTATCAGCTGCGCGGCCGTGTGGGACGATCCAACCGAACCGCATATGCGTTCCTGATGTATAAGCGGAACAAGATGCTCAAGGAAGTGGCGGAAAAACGCCTGTCCGCAATCCGGGAATTCACGGAACTTGGCAGCGGATTTAAGATCGCGATGCGGGATTTGGAGATCCGCGGAGCTGGAAATCTGCTCGGCAGTGAGCAGCATGGACATATGGAGGCAGTCGGCTATGACCTTTACTGCAAGCTGCTTAATGAATCCGTCAAGGAAGTACAGGGTCAGACCACGATCAGCGAAGACTTTGAGACGGTGCTGGATATTGATGTGGATGCATTTATTCCGGATCGCTATATCCGCAACGAATATCAGAAGCTGGATATTTACAAGCGGATCGCAGCAGTTCAGACCGAGGAAGAATACGATGACATGCTAGAAGAACTGATGGATCGTTTTGGCGAGCCGCCGCGCTCCGTCCAGAACCTTCTGATGATCGCCCGCCTGCGCGCGATGGCACATGAGGCCTATGTCAGCGAACTGACGCAGAAGGGCAGTGAGATCCGGATCGTCATGTACGAAAAAGCACAGATCAATACAGCCGGAATCGACGGTCTGCTGAAATATTACAAGGGCAGACTGAAATTCACGATCGATAAGAATCCGTTCTTCACCTATGCACGGCCGACCAAAGCCGGAAGGGAGACAGACGATGTCATGCAGACGGTGAAAGAATTGCTGGCAGCGCTTGGAACATTGTGTGAATAGTATATATTTGTGTGTTTCTTGTGAAAATCATTGCGTAAAATCACAAAAACGATTATAATAGGGAAATGAATTTATTGCAGGGAAACAGTACGTGAAGCATTTCTGTTTTTCTGCTTGCACCGCAGAAGCGGGCAAGATTGGAGGAAACAATGAAAAGAGGAATGAAGAGAGCAATCGCAGCAGGAGTTGTTGCTTGTATGGCACTGACATCACTGGCAGGCTGCTCTAAGAAAGAAACATTTGATGCGACAGCAGCGATCCTGACAGTGGACGGACAGGAAGTTCCGGCAGGACTGGTGAAGTTTATGACACACTTTACACAGGCTGTTTCGGAGAGCTTTTACACAATGTATTACGGCAGCGGTGCATTTAATATGGCATTGGACGAAAACGGCACAACACTCGGCAGCCTGATGAGAGACGGCAGCGTAGAGGAAGCGAAGCAGCTGATCCTTGCAGAGCAGCATGCTGAAGAATACGGTGTAGTGCTGACAGACGATGAAAAAGCAGCGATCACAGAGGCTGCAGCAGCATTTATGAGTGCAAATGACGAAGAAGCACTTGAAAAGATGGGTGCAACACAGGAAATCGTAGAGCGCTACATGGAGCTGTATACGATCCAGGATAAGATGGAACCGCTGATGTCAGCTGATGTAGATACCGAAGTATCTGACGAAGAGGCAGCACAGCGCAAGATCCAGTATGTATACTTCACAGCATCTGCAGAGACAGAGGCAGAAGAAGAAACTACGGAAGCAGATACAGAAGAAGTAAGCGAAGCAGCTGAGACAGAAGCGGAAACTTCCGTAGAAACAGAGGCAGCAGAGACAGCTGTGGAAACAGAAGCCGAGACTGCAGCTCTGACAGAGGAAGATACAGCGAAGACACAGTCTGCAGATGAGACAGAAACTGAGACAGCAGCGGCTGAGACTGAAGAAATCGAGACCGAGACAGAAGATCCGGAGACAGCAGAGGCGATGGCGAAGGCACTCGCAAAGGCAGAAGCAGTCATTGCCAATGTCAAAGCAGGCGATACCTTTGAGGATGCTGTAGCAGCAGTGCAGGAAGATAAAACTGCTCTGGAGATGACATTTGGTTCTGATGATACAACTGTATTCGAAGGACTGATCACAGCGACAGAAGGTCTGGCAGATGGTACTCTGGTAGAAGAACCGATCAAGACAGATTACGGTTATTATGCAGTGCAGGTAGTATCTGAACTCGACCGTGAAGCAACAGATGCCAAGAAAGAAGAAATCGTAGAAGAAAGAAAATCTGAGATGGTGAGCGATCTTTACACTGAATGGGAAGAAGCAGTGGAGATCACACAGGATGACAAGCTCATTGCGAAGATTGTATTTGATTTCTCACTGGCACAGCCGACAGAGACAGAAACAGAACTGACTACAGAAGCAGTTTCTGAAACAGAAGCAGAAGCTGAGACAGAAGCAGACAGCGAAGAAGTGACTGAGGCTGAAACAGCAGCAGAGACAGAGTAAAAAGCAGTTGATTTATACAAAGAAAATGAATAATGCAGCTGAAAAAGGAAATGCGCCCGAGAGGGCGCATTTCAGACTGTAGACAAAGTCCGAGGCACAAGCCTCGGATTTTTCTGTTAAAAGAGCCGGAAATCACTGTTTTGGGGACATTCCGGCTCTTTTCTGGTATAATAG
>CAZEPO010000015.1:0-21331 GCA_964514125.1 uncultured Lachnospiraceae bacterium | reverse complement strand
GAGCCGTCATAACTATTATACACATTATGCGGCTAAACATTGGGGCGACAGCCGTAACTACAGCCTTTGTCTGGACAGCGGCATGCTGGGATATGATCTCTGTGTGAAAATGATCGTGGATGCAGCACGCAGCTAAGCTTTAATTTGTTTGTTTTGAGTATAACCTTATCAGATGGATTTTTCGGTCTGGTAAGGTTATTTTTGATTGGCAAGCTTGACAAAAATCCTGGAAAGTAGTATTCTGATTGATAGATACATCTATACGACAAACACATGTTTTTCCAATAGATCTATACAGATTCATGCGATGATCCATCGATTTCTGTACTTTTATACTTATTTATATGTTTTATAGTTGATTTAATGATTTTAAGGGGAATTTTATCAATGGACAAAAATCTTACTTACCATGACCAAGTAAACATTGACAATGTACTGCGGCTGCGTGATGTACTCAAAACGCTGCCGGATTTTGCAAAGGATTATTTTCGTGCAATTGAGCCAACGACGTCTGCCAGAACCCGAATTTCTTATGCCTATGATATACGAATTTTCTTTCAGTTTCTTTTAACCGAGAATCCGTCCTTAAAAGGAAAATCCGTCCATGATCTGACGGTCGATATTCTGGATCAGCTTCAGGCAGTTGATATTGAGGAATATCAGGAATATCTCAAAGTCTACCAAAATGATGACAAAACGCTGACCAACGGGGAACGCGGTCTGAAGCGCAAAATGTCTGCACTGCGCAGTTTTTATGCGTATTATTACAAACGTGAACTGATCCGGAACAATCCGACGCTGCTGGTCGATATGCCGAAGCTGCACGATAAGGAAATTATTCGCCTCGATGCCGATGAAACCGCTGAATTGCTGGATCATATTGAACATTGCGGGGATCAGCTGACCGGTCAGAAAAAGGTTTATTATGAAAAAACAAAATACCGTGATCTGGCGATCGTGACTCTTCTGCTGGGAACCGGTATTCGAGTATCAGAATGTGTCGGCTTGGACGTCAATGATATTGATTTCAAAAACGGCGGAATCCGTGTTGTACGCAAAGGCGGAAATGAAATGATGGTTTATTTCGGTCAGGAGGTTGAGGACGCACTTTTGAATTATCTGGACGTGCGTGCCGCGATCACGCCGATTGCCGGACATGAGAACGCTCTCTTCTATTCTACCCAGCGCAAACGGATCGGTGTGCAGGCTGTTGAAAATATGGTCAAAAAATACGCCCGTGAAGTCACGACAACGAAAAAGATCACACCACACAAGCTGCGCAGTACCTATGGCACTTCTCTGTACAAAGAAACCGGGGATATTTATCTGGTGGCCGATGTACTTGGGCACAAAGATGTCAATACGACCAGAAAACATTATGCAGCGATGGACGAGGATCGGCGCAGACGTGCAGCTGGTGCTGTAAAATTAAGAGAAAGTTGACATAACAAAATTATGTCAACTTTTCGTGCTATTTCTTGGGCTGATACATCATTTCATTGACCGCATAGACAGTTACAAAGGCTTTTGGGTCTACCTTGGTGACGAAATTGATCAGCTTCAAATATTCATTTTTATCAACGATCGTGTTGATCTCGATGTGCATCTCATCGGTATAGGAACCGTAGGCATGATATTTGGTCGCGCCGCTGTGAAGCTCGTGCAAAATAAACTGCAGGATTTCCTCGTACTTGGGGGAAATAATACAGACGCGTTTTTTGATCGTTGCACCAAAGATAAAATGATCCAGTACAATTCCGCTGAAATAAGTTCCCAGAATACTGAGGATCACGGTTTTGGTATCATAGACCAGTGCAGATGACAATGCGACTGCCATGCCTGCTGCTCCCATCGCTTTGCCAAAGTCCATATGCAGAAATTTGTTCAGAAATTTCGCGATGATATCGAGACCGCCTGAGGAAGCATTGCGGTTGAAAAGCATGGACAGGCCGATACTTACAAAAAAACAGTATCCGATGACATCTAATGCCTGATCGCCCGTAAGTGACTGATTATTGGGCAGAAGAATTTCAAAAATACCCATTACAATTGGAAGGAGCAAGGAAGTATAGACGGTTTTGATTCCGAAATCTTTTCCTATTACAAGGAATCCAAAGATCAGAAGGACGATGTTCATGATCATGGTCCAGGCGGATACAGAAAGCGGAATCAGATTCGATAATACCAATGCCAGACCGGAAATACTGCCGACCGATACACGGCTTGGTACAAGAAAGAAAAATACGGCTGCAGCGACGATCACCGTTGCAGCAGTAATAGATAAAAAATCAAGCAGTTTCTCTTTTGTGTTCATACGATACTCCTCTTCTATTGGATTGATAGTTAAGAGTATAGCATTTACAGAAAAAGAAAGAAACTGCTTTTTTGATTGCTTTTAAAATAAACTAGACCGCGTCCTCTCTTCTGTTCTTTCGATACAGGAATGTTGCACTGCATTGCGGATTGGAAGAATGGACTGCGGAGAAACCGACAGTTCATCGATTCCCATCTGCAGAAAGGTTTCGGTCAGAGAACAGTCTGCAGCCAGTTCGCCGCAGATGCCGGCCCATATGCCAGCTTCATGTGCTGCATCGACCGTCATTTGGATCATGCGGAGTACTGCCGGGTGTCTGGCATCATAGAAGCGTTCCAGACCGGAAACACTCTGACGATCAACCGCAAGTGCATATTGGGTAAGGTCATTGGTTCCGATTGAGAAAAAGCTGACTTCACGCGCAAGTTCCGGTGCGATCATGACTGCTGCCGGTGTTTCGATCATGACTCCGAGTTCCAGGGACGGATCAAAAGGAATGTGTTCTTTTTTCAGTTCTTCCATGACGGCACTGCAGAGCCGCTTTGCTTCCTGGATCTCCCAGAGACTGGATACCATCGGAAACATGACAGAGAGTTTGCCGTACGCAGAGGCGCGGTAAAGTGCACGCAGCTGTGTTTTGAAAAGCTCCGGTCTGGACAGGCAGATACGAATTGCCCGCATACCAAGCGCAGGATTTTCTTCGTCTGCCAGATGAAAATAGCTGATTTTTTTGTCTGCGCCGACATCAAGTGTCCGAATGATCACTCTTCGCCCGTTCATTCTCTGTACGACGGTTTTGTAGGCTGCAAACTGGGTCTCTTCGTCCGGAAAATCTTCCGAACCCAGATAGAGAAATTCGCTGCGGAACAGACCGATTCCTCGGGCATCATTGGCAATCACTGCATCGACATCATCTGGAGCGGTAATATTTGCATAGACTTTGATCTCTTTGCCGTCTGCCGTCTGATCAGGCTGTCCTTTGAGCCGCTCGAGCATTTCTTTTGCCGATTTTTCTTCGCGCTGCTTCTCTTCCAGATATTTTCTTGTGACCTCATCAGGATCGATCACGATCGAACCAATACTGCCGTCCATGATGATCTGTCTGCCCTCATAATTCATATTTTTGTCCAGATCAGCACGAATGATCGCAGGAATTCCCAGTGTTCGTGCCAGAATGGCGGTATGACTGTTGGCATTGCCTTCGCTCAGGATAAAACCGAGAATCTTGGTCTTATCGAGCTGAACTGTTTCGCTTGGAGTCAGATCATCAGCCAGAACGATAACAGGACAGCTGATCTGAGCAGTGCTGTCTGAACTGCCATTTAAGATAGAAATAACACGATTGGATATATCTGTCACATCGACACTTCTGGCTTTCATATAATCATCGTCCATCGCTGCAAACATTTCAGCAAATTCTTTTCCGGCTGTTTCTACAGCAGACGGCGCGCTGTGTTTTTCCTCTGTGATCAGGGCTGTGATCCGATCCGTGTAGTCCAGATCCTCAAGCATCATGCGATGGGTTTCAAACAGCAGTGCTGCTTCCTCGCCGATTTCTGCTCTTGTTTTTTCGGCAAGCGTGTCCAGCTGTGCAGCAGCTGCCGCTGAAGCCTCTTTCCATTTGTCCAGTTCTTTTTCAGGATTTTCTGCCTGTGTTTTCGGTGCAGCTGCAGCAGTTCGCCTGTAAGAATATGCCGGACCGGCTGCGATTCCGCCGGAAACACCCGTACCTTTTATTGCTATCATAAATGTATGCCGCCTTTCTGGATCTGCCTAAAAATGATTTTCTGTGAGGAAAGCCTGTACTGCCTGTGCAGCAGCTTCTTCATCAGCACCTTCTGTCTGGACGGTGATCGTATCACCGCATTTGATTCCAAGTCCCATAAGTGCCATCAGCCGACGTGTATCTGCTTTTTTTTCACCTTTGACGATCGTAACTGTGCTTTGAAATTCGCCTGCTTTTTTGGCAAGCATACCTGCAGGACGTGCATGGATACCAACTGGATCAGTGATTGTGTAAGTAAATTCTTTCATAAGAAATCTCCTTTCATGAAAACAGATAACTGTCTGCGGAAAGTCCCTGACGTCATTTTTTCTGTTTATTTACCATTTGTACTGGTTCCCTTTTCGGTTGATTTGGCATTGCTGCACTTGATCAGCAGATCGGAAGCAGTTACAAATTCTTTTGTACAATATTCAATCGAAGAAAATTCATCTGCATTGGTTAGGATAACCGGAGTGACCGTTTCGTATCCCTTGTTTTTGATAAAAGATGTATCGAATGTAAGGAGTGTCTGTCCTTTTTGAACCCGGTCTCCCTGAGCAACGCATGCAGTAAATCCTTCGCCGTTCAATTCTACGGTATTGATGCCTACATGAATCAGAAGCTGTGCGCCGTTGTCAAGCTCCAGTCCGATCGCATGATGCGTATCAAACAGCATACTGACCGTGCCGCTTTCCGGTGCGATGACTTTGCCCTCTGATGGTTCGACGGCAATGCCAGGACCGATTATGCCGGAAGCAAACGTTGGATCCGGAACATCTTCCAAAGTGATGACAGCACCGATAAGCGGAGAAACGATCGGAATGTCAGCATTTGATATTTCGGTATCAGAAGGATTCAAATCCAGGTCAGCCGCTTTATCTGCTTCCTCTGTGTTTTTCCATAAGATCCAGGAGGCTGCAAAAGAAACAGCAAAGGAAATGACAAGTGTCAGCAGATAACCGAAGAAACAGTCTGTTGTGATCAGAAAACCGAACAGGCCTGTGACTCCATTGGCAGTTGCATATACATTCAATATGGAAGCAGTTGCTGCTCCACAGCCGCCGCCGATCATACCGGCGATAAATGGACGCATAAAACGGATATTCACACCAAAGATGGCAGGTTCTGTGATGCCCATGAATGCAGAAAGGGAAGCTGGAAGAGCCAGTGCTTTGGTTTTGGTATTTTTGGTTTTCAAAGCGACTGCCAGAGCTGCTGCGCCCTGTCCGACATTGGCTGCAGTTGCGAGCGGCATCCAGGTATTGATGCCGCTGTCGGCAAGCATCATCATCTCGATCGCATTATACATATGATGGACACCGGCAACTACGGTAGGCGCATAGACAGCACCCATCAAGAACGAACCGATTCCAAACGGGATTGCCAGAAGCGCCTGAGCACCGCAAAGAACCCAGGATTCTAGCTGTGCAAAAACAGGTCCGATCAGTGTTAAACTGAAAAATCCGGCGATCAGAACAGAACACAGCGGAGTGACAAACAGATCAAATAACTCCGGCACTTTTTTGTGCAGCCATTTTTCAATGGAAGCCATCAGCCACACGGAAAGAACGACAGGGATCACATGCCCCTGATAACCGACATTGGAGATGTTCCATACGCCGAACCAGGACCAGAGAATCTGTGTTTCGGCACCGCCTGCTGCAGACCAGGCATTGACGAGATCTGGGTGGATCATGATCATACCGACTACTGCCCCGAGAAAAAGATTTCCGCCAAAGATTTTGGCTGCTGAGACAGCAATGAGAATCGGCAGGAAGGTCAGTGCTGTATTGGAGAACAGGTTGAGAAGTCCATATACCTGCGAGCCAGATAACTCCGGAAATACCTGTACAAGTCCTCCGAGCAGGCCATTCAGCAATCCGGTAGCTACGATCGCTGGAATGATCGGTACAAAAATATCACCAAGCGTCTTAACAGCCCGTTTATACCAGGGTGCTTTGGCTGCTGCAGTCTGTTTAATTTCCTCTTTTGTCGAGGCTTCAATCCCTGCTTCTGCGATAAATTCTGCAAAAACTTTGTTGACTGTTCCGGTTCCGATAATGATCTGGAGCTGTCCGGATGCTTCAAATACTCCCTTAACTCCATCGATTCCCTCCAGCACGGATTTTTGAATCTTCGTATTGTCAGCAATCACAAGTCTCAGTCTGGTTGCACAGTGTGCAGCACTGACAAGGTTTTCTTTCCCGCCTGAGGCAGCGAGTATTTCATGCGCTGTTTTTTTGTAATCCATACAATTTTCCCTCTTTTATATGTTTGATTCATACTATTTGTAAAATTGGTTTCATATTTTGAAAGGAAAAAATACGTCCAGACTGACTTATGAAGAAGTACGAAAAGACTTATAATTTCTTGTACTTCGGAATGATTCAGTCCGGACGTATTTTATTTTCTGTTCTTGGCGCCCTACCTTTATTTATTCAATCGTTCCGTTAATCTTGCGGATCACTGCTACTGCTATCAGTGTCAGAATGATACCGAACGGAAGGGAAATCCATGCGCTCTGTACAAAACCTGCCACAATGTAGGTAACAAAGGAAATCACTGCTACAAGAATAACATATGGAAGCTGTGTATTGACATGGTTGATATGGTTGCACTGTCCTCCGGCAGATGCCATGATCGTCGTATCGGAGATCGGAGAACAATGGTCACCGCATACTGCACCAGCCATGCAGGCTGAGATGGAAATGATCATCATTGTTTCGTTGCTTCCTGCAAATACTTCTACAACGATCGGAATCAGGATTCCGAAAGTTCCCCAGGAAGTACCGGATGCAAATGCAAGGCAGCATGCAATCAGGAAAATGATTGCCGGAAGCAGCTTCAGAAATCCATCTGCACTGGATTTGGTCAGTGCTGCAACGAATTCTGCTGCACCGAGGCTGTCTGTCATGCCCTTCAAGGACCATGCCATGGTCAGGATCAGGATTGCCGGAACCATCGCCTTGAAACCTTCCGGCAGGCAGGACATACAGTCATGGAAAGAAAGCACCTTGCGGGCCATATACAGGATAATGGTCAGGATCAGTGCAAAGAAGCTTCCGTAGGCAAGACCAACAGAGGCATCACTGCCGGAGAAGGCTTCTACAATACCTGTTCCGCTGAAAAATCCGCCTGTATAGATCATGCCGATGACACAGCATACGATCAGAGCCAGGATCGGAATCACCAGATCCAGTACCGTACCTTTGGCATCAGAAGAAGATTCGTTCTCAGCAGCTTCATACGGTCTGTCCGGTGTTGTGTAAAGGTCGCCCTTTACGGCATTGAGTTCATGCTTTTTCATGGAAGCAAAATCTGTTTTCATGATTACCATAGCGATCATGAATACGATTGTGAGCAGTGCGTAGAAGTTGTACGGGATTGCACGGATAAAGAGGGAAAAGCCATCTTCGCCTTCTACGAAACCTGTTACTGCTGCTGCCCAGGAAGAAATCGGGGCAATGATACAAATCGGAGCTGCTGTCGCATCGATCAGATAGGAAAGCTTAGCTCTGGAGATATTCTGCTTGTCTGTGACAGGACGCATAACACTGCCGACGGTCAGACAGTTGAAATAGTCATCGATAAAGATCAGCATACCGAGTGCGATCGTGGCAAGCTGTGCGCCGACACGGCTCTTGATGTGCTCATTTGCCCAGCGTCCGAAAGCGGCAGATCCGCCGGCCTTATTCATCAGGCAGACCATGGCACCAAGAATGACCAGGAATACGAGGATACCTACGTTGTAGCTGTCAGAGAGAACACCGATAAATCCCTTCTGGAAAATATGGTTGATCGTTCCCTCAAAGGAAAAGCCGGAATAAAAGATACCGCCGACCAGGATACCGAGGAACAAAGAACTATATACTTCTTTGGTGATCAGGGCCAGCAGGATCGCTACGACTGGCGGAACCAGTGACCAGAAGGTGGCATACAATGCCGGCTGTGCGGCAGCTTCCTCTTCTGCCAGTGCGATCAACGGTGATGCCATGAGCAGCATCAGCAGCATTGGAATGCACTGCAGCATTTTTCTCATTTTTGTTTTCATGTTTGAATCCTTCTTTCTCTTCTTTTTAAATAGAACCAAATGATACATGGACATAAAAAAACCACGAAAACGAGACTCACATTTTCGCGGCATAATCTGACATACTATAGTCATACAGTATATATAAACTATAATTTTATACAGATAGCGCTCCACATATGTGACAGTACGGTACATCTTCTGTACCGTCCCAGATAACAGAGCCGGGGTAACTCTGCTTCTTCGGCAGTCTCCCCTTTCAGATGGACGGCAACCCCTGCCTGAATGCCCAATCTTACTGATGAATCCTGCACCTCTATCCAGTTTTATTTCTACATATTCTTTTATCACTCCATGCACGGATTGTCAACAGGAAAATGCCGAAATCCGACAAAAAGTGCGATTTTACAGTCTTTTACTCCAAAATGATCGTAAAAGGCCCGTCATTGCAGAGGCTGACCTTCATATCAGCACCGAAGCTTCCGGTCTCTACGACCGGTACCTGCTTGCGGCATTCTGCAATAATATACTCATATAATGCTTCTGCTTTGTCTGGCTCTCCTGCATTGACAAAGGACGGACGGTTGCCCTTGCGGCAGTCGGCATACAAGGTAAACTGTGATACCAAAAGCAGCTGACCGTTCACATCTTTCAGAGAAAGGTTTGTCTTGCCGTTTTCATCTGCAAAAATACGAAGGCCAAGCATTTTTTTGATCAGGCGGTCTGCCTCTGCGGTGGTATCTTCTTTGCCGACACCGATCAGAACCAGATAACCTTTGTCGATTTTTCCGATTGTATTATTTTCTACTGTGACAGATGCCTCCGTCACTCTCTGTATCACAAATTTCATAGCAGCTCCTGTGTAAAAAATTGTCTTTGATTTACATAATTATATTATGGAAACTTATGCGTTTTCCGATGGTTTGGCAGACGATGATTTTGTCCGGCATTTTTTCGGATAACGAGGCGGCCAGCCCGGCATATTGCCGTTGAGGATCGCGGTAAACATCCGCTCTTTTGCTCCCGGATGCTCGTGGCTGAGCTGTGCGACCAGCTGCTTGGCATATTCTCTCTGGGTATAGCCGTCTGCCGGACATGGATTTTTGGCT
The DNA here is from genome assembly GCA_964514125.1 of uncultured Lachnospiraceae bacterium. Taxonomy (GTDB): domain Bacteria; phylum Bacillota; class Clostridia; order Lachnospirales; family Lachnospiraceae; genus Choladousia. Next base: position 12,113 of record CAZEPO010000015.1, on the reverse strand, counting down.
ACCGGCAGGTTATATTTGTTCATAAAGCCTTTTACATCAGCTTCATCGACATACATCAGCGGACGGATCAGCGTAAGATCCATGCGGTCCAGATAGGTGACTGGAGAAAAGGTATGGATTCTGCCTTCCAGAACCAGAGACATCAGCAGTGTTTCCACCAGATCGTCTTTGTGATGACCGTAAGCAATCTTGTTGCAGCCGAGTTCTTTGGCTTTTTCATTGAAAGCACCCTTGCGCATTTTGGCACAGAGGGAGCAGGGATTGTCTTCCTTGCGGTCTTCGAAAATGATCTTGCCGATCTCTGTCTCAACGACCGTATAATTGACATCGAGTTCCTGACAGAGTGCCTTGATTGGCTCCAGATTGAAGTTTTCATAGCCCAGGCTGACTGTGATCGCTTCGATCGTGAATGGGTTCGGATAAAAGCGTCTGAGGCCGCTGAGAGCATACAGCAGAGTCAGGCTGTCCTTTCCGCCGGAAATACCCACGGCAATCTTGTCGCCCGGCTGGATCATCCGGTATTCATCGACTGCTTTTCGGGTAAGACTCATTAGCTTCTGTAATTTCATGTCAGATATCCTTTCATAGTAGGCAAATGTATGTGTGCTGTTAGTTCATATTCCGCAGTTTTTTCAGCAGATTTTCAAAATAATCCGGAAGCGGAGCACTCTTTTCGAGGTATGCTCCTGTGCCGGGGTGTACAAAACCGATCGTCATAGCATGAAGAGTCTGTCCCTGCAGTCCGGCAAACGGACATTTGGACGGACCGTAAACGTCATCTCCTACGATCGGATGACCGATGCTCTTCATATGGACACGGATCTGATGTGTACGTCCGGTCTCAAGCTGACACTCGACGTAAGTATATTGTCCAAAGGTTTCCAGTACATGGTAATGAGTCACGGCATCTTTGCCGTTCGGGACATTGACGGCCATCTCCTTGCGGTGCAGCGGATGCCGTCCGATCGTCGTGTGGATCGTGCCGTCCTCTGTCAGTCTTCCATGCACGAGTGCGCGGTATTTGCGTGTGATCGAGTGAACTTTCAGCTGTTCGGCAATCGCCTGATGGGTACGGTCATTCTTGCAGATGATCAGCGATCCGGTTGTGTTGCGGTCAATGCGGTGAACGATACCGGGACGCAGCACTCCGTTGATGCCGGAAAGACTGTCCCTGCAGTGATACATCAGTGCATTGACCAGAGTGCCGCTGTAGTGACCGGCAGCAGGGTGAACAACCATTCCTTTTGGTTTATTGACGATGATCAGGTCATCGTCCTCATATATAATATCCAGCGGAATGTCTTCTGCTGTGATCTGAAGTTCTTCCGGCTCCGGAATCGTGACCAGGACCAGATCCCCCGCGGAGAGCTTTAAGCCGTTTTTGGAGGGTTTGCCATTGACGGTCACAGCTCCATCTCGTATCAGCTTCTGAAGGTAAGAACGGGTCAGGTCGGGATATGTCTCGGCGAGAAATTTATCCAGCCGTGTACCGGCCTGTGTGTCAATCTGATATTGTTCTGTCTGGCCTTCTGCGGAGACTGTATCCGCAAGGATATCGTCATCTTCGGCTTGGCTGTCCGTGTTTGGATCAGCATAGCCTGTGATCGGATCGTAAAAAAAATCGGTAGCGTTGTTTTTTGTTTTCATGAATTATCCTTAAACGTGTTTGTTATGTTCATTTTTTTGCGCAGCAGATAAAAAGGCAAACTCTTCATCCTTGTAGATTGTAAAAAGAAGGAGCACGGAAAGTGCAGCTCCGATACAGATGTAACAGTCTGCCACATTGAATACCGGAAAATCAATCAGTGAAAAATAAAGAAAATCAATGACATAATGATGGACGATGCGGTCGATCATATTGCCGATGGCGCCTGCTGTGATCAGGACACAGACAAGCCGCAGACTATGATAATGAGGTTCCTGCGGCAGCCGAACATAAAGATATCCGGCTGCTGCTGCCATACAGGCAGCGATCAGGATAAAAATCCATTGAAGGTTGTCCATCATACCAAAGGCTGCACCGGTATTTTCCAGATAAAACAGCTCAAATACACCGGAGATCAACGGGATTCCGGAAGTGCCTGCAAGGTGATGAGCTGCCAGATATTTGGTCCACTGATCAAACAGGATCAGCATCAGAGTGCCGAAAAATCCGCTGACCAGCAGGGAATGCTTTGTTTTCATCAGCTTCTCCTAATTACAGTATTTACAGACAGGCTGCATTCATGGTATTGAGTGCTTCGATCATTTCCTGTTCTGTTACAGTGGTATCGATATAGGCATGTCCGAGTTTTTTCAGAAGGATAAATTTGATCTTTCCTGCTTCCATCTTTTTATCTTTTCTGGCAGCAGCCACAATCTCTTCTGAGGAAAGTCCGTCGAAGGTGATCGGCAGATAGAAGCCGACATTCATATCACGGATCTCATAGAATTCATCTTCATCGATCATACCGCGCTGCCAGGAGATATAAGCGGCAGCCACATAGCCAAGTGCAACGCATTCGCCGTGCAGCAGTTCAAAATTCTTGAGTTTTTCGATCGCATGACCGAGCGTGTGTCCAAAGTTCAGCAGGGCACGATCTCCTTTTTCGGTTGGATCTTTTTCAACGATGTATTTTTTGAGTTCGCAGCAGCGGGCGATCATCTGCTGCATTGTCGCAGGCTCACGATCCTCAATCTCACCCATATGCTCGATGGTCCATTCATAGAATTTGGCATCGAGACTGATGCCGTACTTGAGCAGCTCTCCCATACCGCTGGCAAACTGTTCGTCCGGAAGCGTTTTGAGTACACTGCAGTTGATGTATACAAGAGATGGCTGGTGGAATGCACCGACCATATTTTTGTACTGATCAAAGTCTACACCGGTCTTGCCGCCGATGCTGCTGTCAATCTGCGCCAGCAGTGTGGTCGGCACCTGAATAAAGCGGATACCGCGCAGATAGGTAGCAGCTGCAAAGCCGGTCATATCTCCGACGACACCGCCTCCTAAGGCGAGCAGATAGTCTTTGCGGTCAAAGCCTGCCTGAATCAGTACTTCATACAGATCACGGATCACATCAAGCGTCTTGTTCTTCTCTCCTGCTTCAAACTGGAATACAATGCAGGAAGAACAGACAGTTTCTGTGAGTGCCTGAACTTCCTCCAAAAACAGCGGAGCCACATTGGAATCTGTCACGATACAGATCCGGTGTCCTTCGCAGCCAAGCGACTTGAGACTGTCTGCAAGGGCAGCAAAGGATTCTTGCAGCAGGATGTCATACGGTTCATTACCTTCGGTTTTTACAGTGATGATCTTGTTTTTCATAATAGTTACTCCCATGTTTTGACTTTTATAATAAATTTTCAATTGGTATTATACATAGCGATCCAGGTCGATGATGCAGCGGCCTTTTTTGGTCTGGCCGGAGACGCTGATATAGCGGAATTTGCCGTGTCCGCGAACAGAGATCAGATCACCCGGTGCTGGGGAATAGGCATTGGTCGTCATCAGCTTACCGTTGACGAAGACCTTACCCTCTTCGATCAGAGAGATCAGACTGCTTCGTGAGGTCTGCAGTGCCACGGACATCAGGGCATCCAGACGAACCGAAGCAACGCTTCCGCTGATCCGCTGCAGCTTGGGTGTATACGAAAAGCTGTCTGGTGTACAGATCTGACACTGTACAACCGTATGTCGGATCCGTGTCAGTTCTGAACAGATCAGCTCTGCCAGAGAACTGTGACAAAACAGATAGGACTCTGTATCACCGACGGCGATATCGCCTGTTTTGGACCGTTCAATCCCGAGATTCATCAGGGAACCAAGGATATCGCGGTGTGACAATTTTTCTGCAAATTTGAGATTCAGCGGCTGTATGCGGATGCAGGCGATCGGATAGGTGATCGTATCCTCTGGATTGCGGATGCCGTCTGTTTCTGCTTCATAGTAAACTGCATCAGGCACAAAGGCGGCTATGCAGCGTTCAGAACCCTCATAACCACCAAAAGTTTCCCCACGGATCCAGGAAAACTTTTGTAATGTCTGATGCAGAATATGTTGTTCATTCAGATTCAGAAAGTCGGTAAAGGTCACATGCCCTCTGCGGTCAGCGACCGTTGCCAGCTCCTGAATACGTTTGATAAATAATTCGTCTTTTTCCATAATATTAAAACTTGGTGCCGAAGGACGGTACCTCAAATGCACCGCTCAAAATTTCCTGAAAGTCTCCGGAAATATCGACACTCTCCGGTGTGATGATGAAAATGTAATTGCTGATCTTCTGCAGATTGCCATGAACCGCATAGCAGGAACCGGATGCAAAATCAATGATGCGCTGTGCGATCTCCAGATCCAGTCCTTCCATGTTCAGAACTACGGTACACTCTTCCAGAAGAGTCTCTGTGATCTCCCGTGCATCCTCCATGCTCTTCGGACGGATCACGCAGACCTCCATACCGCCGCTGCGCTTCTGACGCATCGGTGAGATTTTGGATTTTGGCTGTGGTTTTACGACAGGTTTTGGCTTCAGAACCGCATTCTGACGCTCTTGCGGCACTGCTGCTGCCTGAACTGGTGCATCGTCAAAATCATCGCTGCTGTATTTGCTCAGAAGGCGCTTTTTTGAACGCTCCTCTGCTGCATCTTCATAATCATCATAGTCATCATCCAGATAATCGTCACCAAAACCATCGTCATCATTCATCTTCATTGCATTTAAAAACTTATCTAAAACTCCCATGTTTAAATCTCCCATCTGACTTTAAATCTGGTTGTACAATCTTTCACCGAATATGCCGGTACCGACACGAACCATAGTAGCACCCTCTTCGATCGCCACCTCGTAGTCGCCGGTCATACCCATACTTAGATTACACATATTCACATTATCAATGTTTTTGTCTTTGATGTCAATAAATAATTTTCTTAAAGCAGCAAAGTAGCTGCGGTTGTCCTCTGCGTTCTCCGTATAAGGAGCAATTGTCATCAGACCTTCGACACGGATATTCGGCAGCGTACTGATCGTGCGGATCAGCTGCTCAGTCTCTTCCGGTGTGACGCCAAACTTGCTTTCCTCTCCGGCTACATTTACTTCGATGAGAACCGGCATCACAAGGTCGTGCTTGGCTGCTTCCTTGCTGATCGCCTCGGCCAGAGTGACGGAATCGACTGAATGGATCAGGCAGACTTTGTCAATGATGTATTTGATCTTGTTCCGCTGCAGATGACCGATCATATGCCAATGAATGTCCTGTGGGAGCTGCGGATACTTATCCTTAATCTCCTGCGGTTTATTTTCGCCATATTCGCGGATGCCTGCATCATATACAGTCTGGAGCATCGGAACCGGCTTGGTCTTGCTGACGGCGATCAATGTTACTTCGCTGCGTGCTCTGCCTGCACGGGTACATGCAGCACAGATACGCGCTTCTACAGCATTGAGATTTTCACGTAATTGTTCCATAATCATTCCTCACTTAATATACAATCTGATCTTCGGTTACTTCAGATGCATTGAGTACAATGTAATCATAAGCAGCCAGACCATAGATATTGTTGCTTTCTACGATGCAGTATTCTTCATTCTCATCGATAACCGTGATCTCGCGGAATACCGCATAGCCTTTGTTGATATTGTAAACACCATGCAGCACCTTCAGATCTTTTTCCTGAAGCTGCATCTTTTTGGATGAGTTATCCATCAAAATGTAATCGCTGTCTTCGAGCAGCTGCTGATCGATCAGATAATCGCCGTCTTCGTAGTCGTAGACATTGGCGGTGAGATAACTGATCTTGGAAGAACCATCTTCCCCAAAATGCTCAATCTTCAGAGCCACTTCCTGATTGGTATCTGTATTTTCAATCACATATTCTTCCGGAACCCGATAAAAGGAACGCTCTACAATCGAGCTGGTCGGTATTTTCAGACCGCTTTTTTTGTTCATAACCAATTCTATTTCAAGGAAACGATCGGAAGCATAGCGAACGATCGAGCTGTCCATGGTGATCTTTCCATAAGCTTCTTCACCATTTGAGACAATCGAAAATGGTGCTGAGAATGTCACATTATCCTTCAAAAAACGAAAACGCAGCTTCTGCGTATCGGCAAGCTCTGTCATCAGCTTGTTATCCAGCGGAAAATACAGAGCCCATGATTCGCTGGTGATCAGCTTAAAAACAGGCTCTCCAGCTTTGACAGACTTTCTTCCTCTGAGATCCTCCGCCGAATAACTGCTTTGGTTGAATATGGAAGAAGTAAGGTCTGCTTCTGTAATTGTTTCAAACTGATCGATGCTGTATACTGCAAAACCAGATTCCGGTGCACAGACCTGGTTGCGTGAACCGACATAGCTGTCAGAATTTTCTTCGATAATTTCAGAAATGATACCTTCGATACCGGATTTCAGATCATAAGTTTTTTGAAATGCACTTCCGGAATAGTTGATCGTAAAGCCGGACATTGTATTCAGCATACGTTTGGCATCCTCGGTATCCATGGTGAAATCATTAATGGAAGCCGCTTCAGCCGTACTTTCTTCTGTGATCGCACAGACGGCTCCGCCTGCTGATGTTTTGACACCTTCGCGGACTAAATAGCGCAGACTGCCGGACTGCGGTGCATTCACGACCAGCTCCTCATGCAGAGCCAGTGCATGATAACGGTAGTTGCCTGTGATCGTTCCTTTTTTGACTTCGTATGCGGTGACATGGGTCTCTGTCGCATACATAAAAACTGATATGACCATATAAATAAAGATTGTCCCAAACAGCAGGGTACCGATATTAAAAAACGAATAGCGCCTGTAGCGGGTAATCTTGTTTGCAGGTTTTTTCCTGTTCAAATAAACATCCTCCTGAAAAAGCAGCTTGCCGTCAAAAACGTCAAGCTACAAAAATCTTACAGACCATTTTAGCATGTTCAGCGTTTTGATACAACCTTTGTTTTGAATAAAATCCATTTTTCAGGCTACACTAAGACTATCTTTCAAAAAGGAGGGAAAATAATGGGCAAATGTTGTGATTATACTGCACTGACGCTGGTGATCATCGGAGCCATCAACTGGGGCCTGATCGGTATTTTCAAGCTCGATCTGGTTGCTTTTTTGTTCGGAAACATGTCATGGCTCTCCAGGGTCATATATGCATTGGTTGGACTTGCCGGACTGTATCTTCTCAGTATGTATGGACGTGTAAAAGAAATGGGTGCCGAGTAAAAAACAAAAAACGGGGCTGTAGCAACAACCCCGTTCATTTCAGATTTTATTTGTTATTTATAATTCCGCAATGATATTCTCTTTGTATGAAGCATCAATCACATCAGACTTTACAGAAATGCTGACTGTAAATGTAACATTGAATTCAGTACCGATCTTGTCCAGCTGAGCGAGAACTGCATTCACATGCTCTTCATCTGTGCTGGCAATTTTCAGGAAACTGTCAAGATACATCTGTTCAAGATCATGATCCTGTGAAAGGATACCGTAGATAAATCCGATAAACTGATCACTGGAGGTCAGTCCGAAACTGGAAACGTCGATCAAACGAATCTTGTTGTTCAGTTCGTACATATGCTTTGTACTCTTGTCAAGATATACAACGTTGCCGTGAGCTTCTTTGATTCCTGTATTAGCCTTATCAAGTAATACTTTTGTTTTGCCTTTTCCTTTTTCGCCTGTGATTAACTGTATCATGGTGATCTCCTCCTTTAGTAGCGGATAAATATTCATGTGGTCATTATAGTCTATTTTCACAGAAATTACAACACCTAAATGAAAAATATAGTCTATTTACACAGAAAACCTTAAATTTAACTTTCAATTAGAGATAATAAATCGTTCATCTCCGGATATAAGGTATCTTTTGAGTCTGCATGAAGGATGATGGAGAAATATGGATTGCCGTAAAGATCCTTCGCGAGAAGTGCAAGGCAGGCTCCTGCATCATCGGTTGTACCGGTTTTGCCGCCGTAGACGACGACATTGTCTGGTGCTTCCGCTTCATTTGTAAAATAATGGTTGGTGGATTCCCAGGTGACTGCTACCGGAGAGCCGTCATAGCGGGAATATTCTGCGTAATAATTTTTGCGGCTGATCATATCCTGGAACAGATCAAACTGCATTGCTTCATTGAACATCAGGTAGATGTCATATACGGTAGTGTAATGCTCGGAATCTGTCAGACCATGTGGATTGGTGAAGTGCGTATTGGTCGCACCGATGTCCAGCGCTTCCTGATTCATCATTTCGATGAACTGGGAAACAGAACCGCCCACATGTTCTGCGATCATCATAGCGGCATCATTTCCGGAAGCGATCATCATGCCGTACAGCAGCTGGCGGAGGGAAAGAACATCCCCTTCCTTGATATCACAGACAGAAGAACCGTATTCGATATCCTTAGCAGTTGCTGTGACAGTGACAAGGTCATCGAGGCTGCCGTATTTGAGTGCAACCAGTGCCGTCATGATCTTGGTAACACTGGCAGGGGAACGTTTCGTAAAAATGTCCTTTGCATAGAGGGACTCTGCCTGATTGACATCGAAAAGTCCTGCGGAATACGAAGTCAGACTGAGCTGCTGTGAATTCACATCTCCGTTTGCGACACAGAGATCTTCTGCGAAGCCTTTGGAAACATTGGATGAGGTCAATGTACTGCCTGCCCCGAGTGTGGTATGAGCTGTCTCATAGGGCAGAAAAAGTGTGTAATCATGGGAACGCAGCACAAAATAATAGACCAGAAAAAGCATCAAAAGTACAGCTGCGAAAAGTCCAAGCAAAACGAGAAACAGCTGGCGCTGCTTTCGTTTTTCCTGAAGCTCCCGCTGCTGAATGCGTGCCCATTCACGCTCTGTATATCGAATCTGTTTATTTTCCATAATTATTTGTACATCTCACGCCACTCAAGATCTCCTCTGTCTAAAGATTTCAAAAGAAGCTCTGCGGAACCGATATTTGTGGCGAGCGGTACATTGTGCATGTCGCAGAGACGGATGACTTTGTTGATATCCGGTTCATTCGGACGAGGTGAAAACGGATCACGGAAAAAGATTACAAGGTCCATCTGATTCTGTTCGATCATGGCACCAAGCTGCTCTTCACCGCCGATCGGACCTGCGAGAAATTTGCGGATATTGAGTGCAGTGACTTCCTCGATCAGTCGGCCGGTCGTGCCGGTTGCATATAAATGATGCTTTTGCAGAATACTGCGGTAAGCAATGCAGAGATTCTGCATCAGCTTCTTTTTTGAGTCATGTGCGATAAATGCTACATTCATGTTTTGACCCTCCTTAATACTTTCTTGTTTGAAGTCCTACGTTCAGTACAAAACCGATTCCGATGCAGAAACTGATCAGAGAGGTAAGACCGTAGCTGACAAATGGCAGTGTAATACCGGTATTTGGAAAAAGTCCGGTCGTTACTGCTATATTAACAAAAGTCTGGAAAAATATCAATGCGGCCATGCCGCAGCAGATCAGTGTGCCGGACAGCAGTTTGGCCCTCCTTCCGATCATGAGACATTCCAGTGCGATCAAAAATTCCAGAAGGATGATCAGGCAGCAGCCGATAAAGCCAAGCTCCTCTCCTGCTACTGCAAAGATAAAGTCTGTCTGCGGCTCCGGAATGAAGTTGCCGTTTTTGACAGAGGAGACTTCGTCGTTGTTCAGTCCTTTGCCGTAAAGCTGACCGGAACCGATCGCTTTGATCGAGTTCTGCTGCTGATAGGATTCCTGCGGATACTCGTCCGGACGAAGCCATGCATAGATACGATCCAGCTGATAACTTTCGATGATCGTCTGATCCGGCTGCATGATGATACTCATAAAGATAACAGCAATCGGAACCAAGACAACCAGTATGCCAAATACGATTTTGTAGCTCAGTCCTGCCATAAAGATCAGGACACAGAATACAAGGGCTGTAACAATCGTCGTGGAAAGATCCGGCTCTTTTTCAATCAGCGCAAGCAAAACACCGACCAGAACAATAGAGGCCAGAATGGTACGCAGCTTGCTGATATTGTCTTCATGAAGTTCAAAAAAATGTGCAAAAAACAGGATCATCATGATCTTGACCAGGTCAGAAGGCTGAAATCGAAGGCTTCCGATCGTGATCCAGCGTGTCGCACCGTTAACGTTGGTACCTGCGATCAGTACGATCACAAGCAGAATAACAGCAGCCAGATAGATCAGCCAGGAAAAATTCAGCACCCATGAATAGTCAAACAAAGAGATCAGGATCATCAGTGCAATTCCAAAGATCAGTCCGAAAATCTGTTTTGACTGATAGTCGGGATTGGCACTTCCTATGATCATGATACCGAGAGACGCCAGTGCGATGACCCATATGATCAGCCGAAATCTATAATCACTTAATTTGTATTGTCTTAACATCTTGTATTCCTCGACTCGTTTCGTAAATTAGGTTCATCTTTATTTCTAAGATGTTTTCATTCAGGTTCATATATTTGGAAAGAATATTTACAAGTTCTCTCTGCATCAGCAGTAATTCCTCCGGATTGCAGCATAGCCGGTCTCCTTCGATCGTCATTTTCGCACGTGCTTTGGCGATTTCTCCTGAAGTCTGCAATGAATGTGAACGGCGGTAAATATTCATATCAGCCTCCTATTTTTTCTTAAACAAAGCAGCCATTTTTTGAAAAAGACCGGAGGAGGACTGCAGATCGGCAAGGGGGATCGTTTCACCGGTGATGCGTCCTGCAATGTTCATGAAACACTGACCGGACAGAGAATCCGTACCGACAACTGGTTCTCCATGATTGGATGCGATCACAACCTGCTCATCATCCGGAAGTGCGCCGAGAAGATTCACAGCGAGGATATCCAGTACATCCTCGACAGACATCATTTCACCGCGCTTGACCATATCCATACGGATCCGATTGATGATCAGATCAATCTTTTTGATTCCGGCTGCCTCCAGAAGACCAATGATACGGTCTGCATCGCGGATTGCGGAAACTTCCGGGGTGGTGATCACGACAGCACGATCCGCGGCAGCAATTGCATTGCGGAATCCCTGCTCGATACCGGCAGGACAATCCAGGATTATATAGTCAAAGTTTTTTTTCAAACTGTCTGCCAGCTTAATCATCTGTTCCGGTGTGACTGCACTTTTATCTCTCGTCTGCGCAGACGGGAGCAGATAAAGATTCGGACAATGCTTGTCCTTGATCAATGCCTGTTTGATCCGGCAGTTGCCCTCGATCACGTCAACCAGGTTGTAGATGATCCGGTTTTCGAGTCCCATGACTACGTCAAGATTGCGTAGTCCGATATCGGTATCGACCAGTACGACCTTTTTGCCCTGTCTGGCCAGACCGACTCCTATATTTGCGGTTGACGTGGTTTTGCCCACACCGCCTTTTCCTGATGTTACAACGATGACTTCACACATAATTCTCCTCCATTCTGCATGCTATGCAAGAAACTCCGTTAATGTTTCATTGGTAATGGATTTCATTTGCAGGTGTTCATCTTTGATGTATACGAGTTTGGGTTCTACCGGATATTCTCCGGTGTCTGTTTTTTTGATAATAGCACTGCGTGCCATTTTGTCTGCGATACGAATCTGCATTGGCTTCATCGTAAGGGCAGCTGCGAAACAGCTTCGGTCACCGGTGGCGCCTGCATAGATGCTGCCCATACAGCAGCCCAGGATCACAATGTTTCCTTTGGAAATTACCTGGGCACCGGGGTTGACATCACCGATGATCACGATGCTGGTCTCTGATTCAATGACCTGACCGGAACGCAGAGTTCCGCGGTAAAATTGTCCGTCCTCTGTCTGCTTTTGTTCCAAAGCACGTGTGACTGCTGCTTTACAGCGTTCAGCAGAGGCATTATCTTCGTCAACCAGACAGAGCACATGAATCCCTGAATTGGCAACGATCTCGTCGATCAACAGTGCTTCCTGTTCTTTCGTAAGGACCCTGCCACGGAAGGTGAGCGCCAGCTTTGCCTTTTTGAAAAAGGCAGCTGACTCCCTGAACTTGTCTCCGACTGCTGCCTTCAGTTCTTCGAAGGGCAGATCCGGGTCAAGATTCAGGATCAGTCCGTAAGGATTGCTTTTGATGATGACTGCACTGCGTCCCATGTTGTTTCCTCTTTTCTAAA
>CAZEPO010000014.1:0-21899 GCA_964514125.1 uncultured Lachnospiraceae bacterium | reverse complement strand
GGAGAGAACACCTACTCTGATCTCAGGACAGAGCTGTTTTGCTTGTTTGAGCAGATTGTGGTTAAAAGAAGACAGTATTACCTTTTCGACTAGTTCATGTCGAATTACCTCTTCGATCACACGTTCAACATAATTTACACCCGTTTGCAATGGAGATTTTAGCTCAAGATTGATTATTTTTAAATCTGAGACAGCATCAAGGCACTCGCTTAATGTGGCTATTTGTGCACCGGAAAATTCTGCTCCTTTATAGCTGCCGAAATCCATTTGTTTCAGCTCCGCTAGTGTATAATCACAAATACGGCCGGTACATGATGTAGTACCATCCAGTGTATAGTTATGATGCACGACCAGTTCAAGATCTTTTGTCATATGAATGTCAGTTTCAATTCCGTCAACCCCCATTTTTACTGCTTCTCTAAATGCAGCAATGGTATTTTCCGGAGCAAAATGACAAGCTCCTCTATGTGCAATTATATATGACATTTTTACCTCTCTTTCAACGAACAAGCATTATGTTTAATAAGCAGAAGCAAGGTTTAAAGTTTGGTAGACCATTCCTGGCAGTTCCAGACTTTGGTCACCACGTCCTGATAGAATTCCGGCTCGTGGCAGATCAGCAGAATACTTCCTTTGTATTCCTGAAGTGCGCGTTTGAGCTCAGCTTTGGCATCTACGTCGAGGTGGTTGGTCGGCTCGTCGAGCAGCAGGATATTGGTCTCTGTGTTGATGATCTTGCAGAGACGGACTTTCGCCTGCTCACCACCGCTGAGGACACGCACCTGGCTTTCGATGTGCTTTGTGGTCAGACCGCATTTGGCAAGTGCACTTCTAACTTCATACTGTGTCCAGGATGGGAAAAGACTCCAAATCTCTTCGATACAGGTGGTAGTGTTGTGCTGGTCGGATTCCTGCTCAAAGTAGCCGATATGCTGATAGTCACCGCGTGTTACCTTGCCGGAAAACGGTTCGATCAGACCAAGAATACTCTTGAGCAGTGTAGTCTTTCCGATTCCATTGGCACCGACCAGAGCAATCTTTTCTCCGCGTTCCATACGCAGATTCAATGCCTGAGAGAGCGGTTCGTCATATCCGATCACGAGATCATCGGTTTCAAAGATCACTTTGCCGGAGGTGCGGGCACTGCGGAAGTTGAATTCTGGCTTTGGTTTTTCCTTCGCGAGCTCAATTACGTCCATTTTGTCCAGCTTTTTCTGACGAGCCATTGCCATGTTGCGGGTAGCGACACGTGCTTTGTTGCGCGCTACGAAATCCTTCAGCTCACTGATTTCCTGCTGCTGACGGTTGTAAGCAGCTTCCAGCTGGGACTTTTTCATGGCATAGACTTCCTGGAAATGATCGTAGTCACCCGGATAGCGGTCAAGTGCCTGATTTTCCATATGATAGATCAGGTTGATCACGCTGTTCAGGAATGGAATGTCATGTGAGATCAGAATGAATGCGTTTTCGTAATCATTCAGATAGCGTTTCAGCCATTCAATATGTGTTTCGTCCAGATAGTTGGTCGGCTCGTCGAGCAGCAGGATATCCGGCTTTTCGAGCAGCAGCTTTGCAAGCAGTACTTTGGTACGCTGACCGCCGGAGAGCTCTGTGACATCGCGATCCATACCGATGTCTTCCAGACCGAGTGCACGGCCGACTTCATCAACCTTCGCATCAATCATATAAAAATCATGCTGTGTCAGAAGATCCTGGATCGTACCAGTTTCTTCCATGAGACGCATCATTTCATCTTCATCAGCACTTCCCATCTGTTCAAACATCTGATTCATCGATTCTTCCATTTCAAACAGAAAAGAAAAGGCGGATTTGAGTACTTCACGGATCGTCATGCCTTTTTCAAGCACGGTATGCTGATCCAGATAGCCGACACGGACATTTTTGGCCCATTCAACTGTTCCTTCATCCGGCATCAGTTTGCCGGTAATGATATTCATAAAAGTCGATTTTCCTTCACCGTTGGCACCGATCAGTCCGATATGCTCCCCTTTGAGCAGACGGAAGGAAACGTTGTCGAAAATAGCACGGTCACCGAAACCATGGCTTAAATTTTTTACATTCAGTATCATGTAATTCTCCTTTGTTAAAAAAACTGTTCCTTATTATAATGCAGAAATACAGAATTGTCTACGTTCGGTTACTGTGCATCAATCTTTTCTTTCAGTTCAGTCAGATACATCCAGCGATCCATTTTTTCTTCAAGCTGTGCTTCTGTTTCTTCTTTTTCGAGTGTCAGCTGATGGAGCTTGCCGTAATCACGGGCTGCCAGTGCGATATCCGCTTCGAGCTTGGCAATTTTGTCTTCAAGGGCAGCGATATCTTCATCGATCGTGTCAAATTCCTTTTGTTCCTTATAAGTAAACTTGAGCTTTTTGGTGCCGCCCCAAGTCTTTTTGCTGTCGGAGGCGGCAGCTGGTTTGGCAGTTTCTGATAGATTCGGATCAGCAGCGGCCGCAGAAGTATTCACAGCAAACGCAATGCCTTCCGGGCGGGCATTCAGATAATCGGAATAATTGCCCTCGTACTGACGGATCTGTCCATTGCCTTCAAAAGCAAAGATGCGGCGAACGATACGATCGAGAAAATAGCGGTCATGTGATACCGTGATCACGATACCGTCAAAGGAATCCAGATATTCTTCGAGTACTTCCAGCGTTCGGATATCGAGATCGTTGGTCGGCTCGTCGAGGATCAGTACATTTGGCTCACTCATGAGTACACGCAGCAGATAGAGACGTCGTTTCTCGCCGCCGGAAAATTTCTCGATACGGGACCACTGCATCGTGCCGTCGAAGAGGAAGCGTTCCATCATCTGAGAGGCAGTGATGCGGCCGTCGCGGGTTTTGATATATTCACCGACTTCTTTGATATAGTCGATCGCAATCAGCGATTCGTCCATGTACTCATTTTCCTGAGAAAAGTAGCCGATGCGGATGGTCTGTCCGATGGTCAGATTTCCGGCATCAGGAGTGACTACTTGATTGATGATCTTCAGCAGTGTACTTTTGCCGCAGCCATTTGGACCGACGATTCCGATCCGGTCATTTTTTAGGAAAATGTAAGTGTAATCTTGGATCAGCGTTCGGTCACCGTAGGATTTGCAGATGCCGTCGAGTTCGATCGTAGTCTTACCCATACGGCTGCTGACGGAATCCATCTGTACGCTGACCTCAGCAATCGGGCCCTGCTTTTCCTGCATAGCGCGGATCCGGTCGATGTGGGCCTTCTGTTTGGTAGAGCGGGCGCGGGCACCGCGGGAGAGCCAGGCAAGCTCAGTGCGCAGAAGACTCTGACGCTTGCGCTCGGCGGCAATCTCCATATTCTGACGTTCGGCTTTGAGCATCAGATATTCAGCATAACTGCCAGGATAGCTGTATAGCTTGCCGCGTTCAATCTCAACGATACGTGTTACGATACTGTCAAGAAAATAGCGGTCATGCGTAACCATGATGATCGCACCGCGGAATGCGGTCAGGTAATCCTCCAGCCACTGTGCCATTTCGCTGTCGAGGTGGTTGGTCGGCTCGTCGAGGATCAGGATATCCACCGGTGCGAGGACGGCATTTGCAAGGGCGATACGCTTGCGCTGACCGCCGGAGAGATGCGCGACCTTTTCCTGTGCCGGCGGCAGCTTCAGACGATTGATGGCAGCCATCGCATCGCTTTCAATGCTCCATTCGTTCAGGCTGTTGACATTATTTTTCAGGATTGCATCGAGCACTGTAGCGTCAGGATCGAATACCGGAGTCTGCGGAAGATAACGGATTGTCAGGTTGCGGCCTTTGATGACGGTTCCGCTGTCTGTTTCTTCCAGTCCGGCGACAATACGCAGCAGAGTCGATTTGCCGGTTCCATTGACACCGATGATTCCGATTTTTTCCCCTTCATTGATAGAAAAATCAGCATCGTCCAAAAGTTTACGGTCCGTAAACACTTTGGTCAGATGCTCACAGGTCAGTAAGTTCATGTTTCCTCCATATTCAAATATTTCATAATTTCTTACTTATAACAACATAAATTACTATAACACAAAATGTCAGGTTCTCACAAGAACAGGAAGATATCGGAATGGTATTTTATCCTGCGATATTTTGAAATAAAAAGCTGGTTTTATAAAACTAACCAAAAAATAGTCGAAAAAAATGGAAAAATTATAAAAATAACATTAAATAGAGAAAAATGTTTGCAAATACGATGGCTATATTATATAATGATAAAAACCTTATGTTTGCGAAAATATACATATTGCATAATGCGAAAGGAGGAACTTATTTTATGCTGGATCAGTCTTATTACCAGAAAGCAGATGAGATCATCGAGTGTTATGGGCGTAAATCAAGCTCGCTGATCCCGATCATGCAGGATATTCAGGAGGCTTACCGCTATCTTCCGGGAGAACTGCTTACTTATGTGGCAGAGCAGATCGGTATTACGGAAGCCAAGGCGTACAGTGTAGCGACCTTCTATGAGAACTTCTCATTTGAAGCGAAAGGTAAGTATGTGATCAAGGTCTGTGACGGAACAGCCTGTCATGTTCGAAAATCTATGCCGGTTCTGGAAGCTCTTTACAAAAAGCTTGGTTTGAGCAAGAAAAAACACACAACAGACGATATGATGTTTACTGTTGAGACCGTTTCCTGTCTTGGTGCGTGCGGACTTGCACCGACGATGATGGTGAACGAGGATGTGCATCCGAGAATGACTCCGGAGAAGGCAGAAGAACTGATCGACCGTTTAAGAGGAGGTGACAGTGTATGATTCAGAACAGAGACGCATTGGTGAACGTAAGAGAAGATGCAGTGAAGACACTGGGTGCTTATGACTGTCGTATCCTTGTCTGTTCCGGTACTGGCTGTATTGCAACTGGTTCAGAGAAAGTATATGAGAAATTTGTTGAGATCGCGCGGGACGCACAGGGCGTTGTGCTTGAGTTTGCACCGCATGATGAGGGTGAGCATCAGAACCTTGGCGTGAAGAGAACAGGCTGCCAGGGTGTCTGTGAACTTGGACCTCTGGTTCGTATCCAGAAGGGTGACAAGATTGTTCAGTACACCAAAGTTCAGGTATCCGATTGTGAGGAAATCTTCGAGCGCAGCGTGAAAGGTGATGAGATTCTGGAGCATCTTCTGTATAAGCAGAAAGGTGTTGCTTATGTGGCACCGGATGAGATTCCGTTTATCGCCAAACAGACTCGTATCGCATTGGAAAACTGCGGCAAAGTAGACGCAGAGTCTTTGAATGAATATATTGCAGCCGGTGGCTTCAAAGCACTTGAAAAAGCAATGTTTGAGATGACACCGGATGACATTATCGACCAGATTGACAAATCAGGACTGCGCGGAAGAGGCGGCGGCGGATTCCCGGCAGGCAAAAAATGGAAACAGGTAGCACGTCAGAAAGAGACTGTCCGCTATGTTGTATGTAATGGTGACGAGGGTGACCCGGGTGCATTCATGGATGGCTCCGTAATGGAAGGTGACCCGTACCGTTTGATCGAAGGTATGATGATCGCAGCATATGCAGTTAAGTCACAGGATGGATATATTTATGTTCGTGCAGAGTATCCGAACTCTGTCAAACGTCTTCGCATGGCGATCAGTGCATTGGAAGAGGCAGGACTCCTCGGTGACAATATCCTTGGAACAGATTTCTGCTTCCATATGCATATCAACCGCGGTGCAGGCGCATTCGTTTGTGGTGAAGGTTCTGCACTGACTGCATCGATCGAAGGCAATCGCGGTATGCCGCGTGTCAAACCGCCTCGTACTGTTGAGAAAGGACTTTGGGAGAAACCGACTGTCCTGAACAACGTAGAGACGTATGCGAACGTTCCGAAGATCGTTCTGCAGGGTGCTGACTGGTACAGAAGCATTGGTACAGAGAACAGTCCGGGAACCAAGACTTTCTCACTGACTGGCTCTATTGAAAATACAGGACTGATCGAGGTTCCGATGGGAACAACACTTCGCGAGATCATCTTTGATATCGGCGGCGGCATCAAAGGCGGCGGCGGTTTCAAAGCTGTTCAGATCGGTGGACCGTCCGGCGGCTGTCTGACTGAAGAACATCTCGATGTCGGTCTCGACTTTGACTCTGTTAAGAAATTTGGTGCGATCGTAGGATCCGGCGGTCTCGTTGTTATGGATGAGCATACCTGTATGGTAGAGGTTGCTCGATTCTTCATGAGCTTTACACAGCGCGAATCCTGCGGTAAATGTGTACCGTGCCGTGAAGGTACAAAGCGTATGCTTGAGATCCTGGAGAAGATCGTAGCAGGTAAGGGCGAGCTGGAGGATCTGGATCGTCTGGAAGAGCTTGCACAGATGGTTAAGAGCATGGCTCTTTGCGGACTGGGCAAGAGTGCTCCGCTTCCGGTACTTTCTACACTGCGCACCTTCCGCAAAGAATACGAAGAACATATTCTGGAGCATAAATGTGCCGCTAAGGTATGTGAAGCGATGAAACGCTATGTGATTAATCCGGAATTCTGTAAAGGCTGTTCCAAATGTGCAAAGAACTGTCCGGTCGGCGCAATCACCGGAGAGCTTAAGAAATGCTACCATATTGACAACAACAAATGTATCAAGTGTGGAGCATGTAAAGAAAACTGTGCATTTGACGCAATTTACATTGAGGATTAAGGAGGTGGCGTAATGGGAATTATGACAATTGACGGTAGACGTGTTGAGTTTACTGATGAGAGAAATGTATTATCAATTATTCGTAAGGCTGGTATTGACATTCCTACTCTTTGCTATCATTCAGAGCTGTCCACCTTCGGAGCCTGTCGTCTGTGTACAGTAGAAGATGATCGTGGAAGAATGTTTGCTTCCTGTTCAGAAGAACCAAGAGACGGAATGGTGATCTACACCAATACCGGAAAAGTAAAAAAATATCGTAAGCTGATCGTAGAGCTGCTTTTGGCAGCACACTGCAGAGACTGTACAACCTGTGTTAAGAGCGGCAACTGCAACCTTCAGGAGCTTGCACACCGTTTCGGCATTACCAATGTACGTTTCCAGAATTACAAAGAGCAGGTAGAACTCGATACAAGTTCTGATGCGATCATCCGTGATCCGAATAAATGTATCCTCTGCGGTAACTGTGTACGTGCCTGTGATGAACTTCAGGGTGTAGGTGCACTTGGTTTCGCATTCCGTGGTACAGAAGCAACTGTTATGCCGGCATTCAATAAGACGATCGCATCGACGAAATGTGTCAGCTGCGGACAGTGCCGTGTATTCTGTCCGACCGGAGCAATCAGCATCAAGCCGAACAAGGATGAGGTATGGGATGTACTCGCAGATCCGAATGTACGTGTGATCGCACAGGTAGCACCGGCAGTTCGTGTAGCAGTCGGCGACGCATTTGGACTGACCAAGGGACGCAGCGTGATGGGCAAGATCGTCAACGTTCTGCATCGTATGGGCTTTGATGAAGTATATGATACAACATTCACTGCTGACGTGACTGTTATGGAAGAATCTGCAGAATTCCTTGACCGCGTAGCAGCAGGCGAAAAGCTTCCGCTTCTGACTTCCTGCTGTCCGGCATGGGTCAAATTCGTATGTGACCAGTATCCGGAATTCAAAGACAATATTTCTACCTGCCGTTCACCGCAGGGTATGCTTTCTGCAATCGCCAAAGAATGGTATCGTGATCCGGAGCGTTCCGGCGGCAAGAAGACCGTGATGGTATCCTTTATGCCTTGTACAGCGAAGAAGATGGAGATCAACCGTCCGAACAGCTATACCAAGGGCGAGAAAGATACAGATTATGTAATCACAACCTCTGAGCTGATCGATATGATCCGCACCTCTGGTATTGACTTTGCAAGTCTGGACGCAGAGGCAACCGATGTTCCGTTCGGTCTTGGTTCCGGCAGTGGTGTTCTGTTTGGTGTGACTGGCGGTGTTACAGAGGCAGTCCTTAGAAGACTTGTTCCGAATGACAAGATTTCACAGGAAGCAATCGCTACCTGCGGTACACGTGGCGATGCAGCGATCAAAGAATTTACGATTCCGTACAACGGCATCGATGTGAATATCTGTGTAGTCAGCGGCCTTGCAAACGCACGCATCGTTCTGGAAAAGGTAAAACGCGGCGAAGCAAACTATCATCTGATCGAAGTTATGGCATGCCGCCGTGGCTGTATCATGGGTGGCGGACAGCCGAGACGTGCTGGTGACCGTACCAAGGCAGCAAGAACACGCGGATTGTACAATGCAGACAGCTCAGCAATGATCAAACGTGCAAATGACAACCCGATGATGAACAGCCTGTACGAGACCTTCCTCAAAGGCAAGACACATGAGCTGCTTCACAATGAAAGCTATTAAATTAAATAACGAGTGACAGAAAGGGACCGTTTTTGAAACGGTTCCTTTTTTGCGGCAAAAAGGGGGCATTGACAGACTAAGCAATCTGTTATATCATTTCTATCACAAAGGAGGAGACAGCATATGCTGATAGAAATAGACTTTGAGAGTGAAGAAGCGATTTATATACAGCTTCGCAACCAGATCATTCTCGGGATAGCCACCTCGATGCTGCGCGAAGGAGATTCCCTTCCGTCCGTGCGTCAGCTGGCAGGAGAGATCGGGATCAATATGCATACGGTGAACAAGGCATATGCGGTGCTGCGGGAAGAAGGATTTCTGAGCATTGACCAGCGAAAAGGTGCCGTCGTTGCATTAGATGCGGATAAACTCCGCGCCAGACAGGAGCTGCAGCGCGAGCTTCGTGTACTGCTTGCCAAAAGCATCTGCAAGCATATTACCTGTGAGGAAGTGCATGAACTGGTGAATGAGATTTATCGTGAATACAGCGGAGTAGTGGGAGAAGATTAGGCAGGAGGAATATTATGCAGGAGAATTATACAGAGAGTGCCCGTCAGGTACAGCGGCTTGCGAAGCGGACTGCGAAAGCCTGCGGACACGGTTATATAGGATCTGAGCATTTGCTGCTTGGATTAGTACAGGAAAAAAACGGAACGGCAGGCGTTGTGCTGCGTGGACATCAGGTTGAAGAGCAGAAGCTGAAAGAACTGATCGATCAGCTTGTGGCACCGGAAGGTCAGATTGCGGTGGCAGAGCCGGGGCTGATGAGTCCGCGGGCAGAGAGTATTCTGAGAGATGCAGAAGAGATTGCGCAGATCCTGGAGCATCAGGAAGTGGGAACAGAGCATTTGCTGTTGGCGATTCTGCGGGATGTGGAGTGTGTGGCAGCGCGGCTGCTGCATACGATGGGCGTCAATCTGCAGAAGATCTATACCGACCTGCTTTCTATCATGGGTATACCGGAAGACAAGTCCAAAGAACTGCTGCGTGCTGTGATGACACAGAAGGATACCGGCAGTCTGACACCGACACTCGATCAGTATGGCCGTGACCTGACAGACTTGGCAGCGGCGAAGAAGCTGGATGTGACTGTGGGTCGTCAGCAGGAGACCGAGCGGATCATTCAGATCCTCAGCAGACGGACCAAGAACAATCCGTGTCTGATCGGCGAGCCAGGCGTCGGAAAGACTGCGATCGTCGAGGGACTTGCACAGCGTATCGTCAATGATCAGGTGCCGGAGGCCATACGGGGCAAGCGTGTCGTAACACTTGATATGGCAGGCATGGTGGCAGGCAGCAAGTACCGCGGAGAATTTGAAGAACGGATCAAGAAGATCATACGGGAAGTCGCAGACAGCAAGGACGTACTGCTGTTTGTCGATGAGCTGCACACGATCATCGGAGCAGGCGGGGCAGAAGGTGCAATGGATGCGTCCAATATTCTGAAGCCGTCGCTGTCCCGCGGAGAGATTCAGCTGATCGGTGCGACGACGCTGGTTGAGTACCGCAAATATATCGAAAAAGATCCGGCATTGGAGCGCAGATTCCAGCCGGTTCATGTAGAGGAGCCGACCGAAGAGGAGGCAGAAGAGATTCTGAAGGGGCTGCGTCCTCTGTATGAGCAGCATCACAAGGTTCAGATCACAGATGAGGCGATCCACGCAGCAGTGAAGCTGTCCAAACGCTATATCAATGACCGCTTTCTGCCGGACAAAGCCATCGACCTGATGGACGAGGCATGTGCACGCTGTCAGCTGGGATACGATCAGCAGTCCGGAGAACTGGAAGATCTGCAGCAGCAGTATGAGCAGGCACTCACGGAGCGGGAGCAGGCACTGAAGGATGGCCGTCTGGAAGAAGCCAAAGCATGCAATCAGCAGAAGACAGCACTGCTGGAACAGATTCAGAAGCTGAAGAAAAAGCAGCAGACCAGACGCTCCGGCAAGGCAGCTGTAGTAAACGCATCTAATATAGAAGAAATTGTTTCAGTCTGGACCAAGATTCCGGTACAGAAGCTGGATCTGCAGGAGGGCAAACGCCTTTTGAAGCTGGATCAGCTGCTGCACGGCAGAGTAGTCGGACAGGAGGAAGCCGTGCAGGCGGTTTCCAAAGCAATCCGCAGAAGCCGTGCCGGACTGAAGAATCCATCGCGCCCAATCGGTTCATTCTTGTTCCTCGGACCGACCGGTGTCGGCAAGACGGAGCTGTCGAAGGCACTGGCCGAGGTGGTTTTCGGCAGTGAACAGTCACTGATCCGTGTGGATATGTCAGAATATATGGAGAAGCACAGTGTATCTCGTCTGGTCGGCTCACCGCCAGGGTATGTCGGCTATGAGGAAGGCGGCCAGCTCAGTGAAAAGGTTCGCCGCAACCCGTATTCAGTTGTACTGTTTGATGAGATCGAAAAAGCGCATCCGGATGTGTTCAACATCCTGCTTCAGGTGTTGGACGAAGGACATATCACAGACGGACAGGGACGTAAGATTGATTTCAAGAATACGATCCTGATCATGACCTCCAATGCAGGTGCGCAGTCGATCATTGCACCGAAGCATCTGGGATTCGGTTCCGGCAATGATGCCAAGAAGAATCATGAAACGATGAAGGCAAGTGTGCTGGAAGAAGTACGCCGGATCTTCAAACCGGAGTTTCTCAACCGAATTGATGAAATGATCGTGTTCCATTCCTTAGAAGAAAATCATATCCGGGAGATCGCAGGTCTGCTGATCGCTGAACTGCAGAAACGCTGCGAAGCACAGATGCAGATCACGCTGAAAGTCAGCCCGGCAGTGAAGCAGCAGATCGCCAAAGAAGGATTTGATCCAAAATACGGAGCAAGACCGCTGCGCAGAGCAGTACAGAATCAGATGGAGGACGCACTGGCAGAAGAAATCCTTGCCGGACGCATCAGTGCAGGCGATACAGTGCATGTTTCCTGCAAAAAGGGAAAAATAGTATTTTCTGTCTGACCACTGGTATTTTATGAGGTTTTATGCTAGAATAACGATACTTAAGAACACAAAAGCAGGAGGACATTAAGATGTCAGTATTGAAAGAGCTTATTTGCACAGAAGCAGACGGAACACTCAGTTTTGGTAACTACGAACTGGCTGAGAAAACAAAACGTTCCGACTATGAGTATAACGGAGATCTGTACAAGGTCAAAACCTTTGCAGATATTACGAAACTGGAGAAGAACGGCCTCTTTGTCTATGAATCTGTTCCGGGTACAGCTGTTCATCATTTTCATTCTACACAGAACGGAGTATCCTTTGAAGTAGAGGGCGAGAAAGATGCACAGATCATTCTCGGACTGGAAGAAGATGCAGAATACAAGATCTACATCAACGATACCAATGTTGGCAAGATGAGCACAAATATGGGTGGCAAACTTGTGCTCAGTGTAGAGATTGGAGCAGCAGATCTCGTTCCGATCAAGGTCGTGAAACTGTAAATGGCAAAAGCCAAGAGCGTGTTTTTCTGTCAGAACTGCGGATTTGAGTCTGCCAAATGGATGGGGCAGTGTCCGGGGTGCAAAGAATGGAATTCGTTTGCAGAAGAACCGAAAATAGTGACTGGTAAAAAAGCGGCTGCGGGTGTCCGGAAGGATATTCCGCAGCCGAAAACACTCTCAGAGATACAAATCACGGAAACTTCGAGGATGACCACCGGAATCGGAGAGCTTGACCGTGTACTCGGAGGTGGAATCGTGCAGGGATCACTGGTACTGGTAGGCGGCGATCCCGGCATCGGCAAATCGACCCTGCTCCTGCAGGTGTGCAGAAGACTGGCGCAGAACAAAAAAAGAGTGCTGTACATTTCCGGCGAGGAATCTCCGGTACAGATCCGGATGCGTGCACAGCGTATGGGAGAGTTTACTGAATATCTGCAGATCCTGTGCGAGACGAATCTGGAGGATATCCGGGAAACAATCACCAATGTGGCACCGGAGGTCGTGATCATTGACTCAATTCAGACAATGTACAATGATAATGTTTCCTCTGCACCGGGCAGTGTTTCACAGGTGCGGGAGAGCACTGGTATACTGATGCAGATTGCCAAGGGAATGAATATCGCGATCTTTATCGTCGGACATGTGACCAAGGAAGGTGTGGTAGCCGGACCGAGAGTGCTCGAACATATGGTAGATACCGTACTTTATTTTGAAGGCGACCGCTATGCGTCCTATCGTGTGCTGCGCGGTGTCAAGAACCGTTTCGGTTCGACCAATGAGATCGGTGTATTTGAGATGCGGGAAAGCGGACTGGAGGAAGTGGCGAATCCGTCCGAATATATGCTGGAGGGCAAGCCGGAAGGGGCGTCTGGTTCCGTGGTAGCCTGTACGATGGAAGGAACACGTCCGGTACTGCTCGAGGTGCAGGCACTGGTATGCCGGACGAATCTGGCATTTCCGCGGCGGACAGCAGCCGGTACGGATCTGAATCGTGTGAATCTGCTGATGGCGGTGCTTGAAAAGAGAGCAGGCCTGAGGCTTTCAGAGTGCGATGCCTATGTCAACATCGCCGGCGGAATCCGTATGAGCGAGCCGGCATTGGATCTGAGCATTGTGCTGGCCATCGCGTCCAGTCTGAAAGATCAGCCGATCGATGAAAAGACGATTGTATTCGGCGAGGTGGGACTCAGCGGTGAAGTGCGTTCCGTCAGTATGCCGGAGCAGCGCGTCCGCGAAGCCAAAAAGCTGGGCTTTGACACGGTGATCCTGCCGGCAGTCTGCTGCAAGCAGGCGGCGCGGGTAGAAGGAATCCGGCTGATCGGTGTGCGCAATGTAAGAGAAGCGATCACGAGTATTTTATAAAAAATAATTTGAAAAAGTTGTTGACAATCCCCGAATGCTGTGGTATAAATATCTGGTGAGTTACACGAAGGGGTTTGGTCAAGTGGTATGACAGAAGTCTCCAAAACTTTTAGTGGGGGTTCGATTCCCTCAACCCCTGTAAGAAGCATCTGATATTCCAGAGATGGAGGTCAGGTGCTTTTTCTTTTGCAAAAATAAGGAATAATGCGTTAAAACACCAACAATTTACATTGACAAAAACCTTCAGACAAGGTATTATTTAATTTATGTGTCTTTGTAGTGAAAACATATGTATGAGACATAAAAGAAAATTAAAGGAGAGTGATTCAATTTGGCTAAGTATGTAGTTAAGCGTGTATTATTAGCCATAGTAACAGTATTTGTAATCTGTGCGATTACATTTTTTGCGATGAATGCAGTGCCGGGTGGCCCATTCAACTCAGAAAAAGCACCGAGCCCGGAGGTTAAGGCCGTATTGATGGAACGCTACAACCTGGACAAACCGGTAGGTACCCAGTTTGTACTTTATTTAAAGAACCTTGCACATGGTGACTTCGGTGTTTCTCTGAAGACAGGACGTGAGATCTCCACTACACTTCTGGGAGCATTCAAGGTATCTGGTGTACTGGGTGCCTCAGCAGCAGTGCTTGCTCTGATCTGTGGTGTTGTCCTTGGAAGTATTGCAGCACTGAATCGTAACAAGTGGCCGGACCGCGTCATCATCTTTTTCTCAACACTGGCGACTGCAGTACCGAGTTTCGTATTTGCTACGCTGCTGCTTCTGATATTCTGTATTCAGCTTGGCTGGTTCCCGGTGTTCAGTACGACGGACAGAAACTATCTGCTTCCGATCATCTCACTGGCAATCTATCCGATGGCATATATCACACGTCTGACCAAGACCAGTATGCTGGATGCACTCGGACAGGATTATGTGCGTACTGCACGTGCCAAAGGTGTGTCTCAGCTCAAAGTGATCTTCAAACATGCACTGAGAAATGCACTGATCCCGGTTATTACATACTTCGGACCGATGCTGGCATATATCCTGACAGGAAGTCTTGTTATTGAGAATATCTTTACAATCGGCGGTCTGGGCAAGGAGTTCGTATCCAGTATCAACAACCGTGACTATCCGATGATCATGGCTACTACTATTTTCCTGGCAGTTATCATGGTTGTGATGAACCTGCTCAGTGACCTTGTTTACAAAGTGGTAGACCCACGAATCACATTTGAATAGGAGGAGACAATCAGATGTCAAATGAAAATACAACACTGAAGAAAAATCCTCTCAGTGCGCAGATTGACCTCTCCAAATTTGAACTTGCAACGGAGGCGGAAAAAGCGCAGCAGGAGGTTATGAGTGAATCCACCACCTTTTTTAAAGATGGTATGCGTAAGCTCATGAAAAACCCGCTGGCAGTATTCAGTATCATCGTACTTGTGGTGATCATTCTGGCTGCAGCAGCAGGACCGATGCTCATTCCGTACAGCTATGATCAGATGATCGAAGTAGACGGAAGACGTGACAAGACAGCTAAGAACCTGGCACCGTTTGAGTTTTCCAAGAATGAGCAGAAATACATGGACAAGACAGGCGAAGATCTGTTTCCGCATATCCTCGGAACCGATGAGCAGTGCCGTGACTATCTGGTGCGTGTGCTCTATGGTACCCGTGTATCGATGTGCGTTGGATTCTTTGCAGCGATTCTGGTATTGATCATTGGTCTTCTCTACGGAAGTATCTCCGGATATATGGGAGGCAAGGTCGACCTGATCATGATGCGTATCGTCGATGTGATCTATTCTCTGCCGGATATGCTGATGATCATCCTGCTTTCTGTTGTTTTGAAGGAAACACTGAAACCGATCATTGAGGGAACTGCACTTGAGAAACTGGGTGTCAACATGATCTCCCTGTTTATCGTATTCGGCTGTCTGTACTGGGTAGGTATGGCACGTCTGGTGCGTGGTCAGATTCTTTCTATCAAAGAGAACGAATACATTCTGGCAGCTCGTGCCATCGGTGCGAAGCCGGCAAGAATCATCAAAAAACACATTCTTCCGAACTGTATCAGTGTAATCATTGTTTCAACAGCACTGCAGATTCCATCTGCTATCTTTACAGAGAGCTTCCTGAGCTTCGTAGGACTTGGTGTACAGGCTCCGATGCCGTCACTGGGATCCCTTGCCAATGCGGCAAGATCCGGTCTGCAGAGTTATCCGTACAAGCTGATCTTCCCGTCTGTGGTAATCTGTCTGCTCGTACTGGCATTCAATCTGTTGGGCGATGGTCTTCGTGATGCGTTTGACCCGAAACTGAGGAGGTAATGAAAGAATGAATACAAATAAGAATGAATATATTCTGGAAGTAAATGACCTCCACACTTCCTTTACCACAGATTCCGGTGAAGTAAAGGCAGTAAACGGTGTGTCATTCAACCTGAAGCCGGGCGAGATCATGGGTATCGTAGGTGAGTCAGGTTCCGGTAAGAGTGTATCTGCCTACTCGATCATGCAGATTCTTGCAGAAAACGGCAGAATCACCAGCGGAGAAGTGAAATTCCGCGGGGAAGATATTACAAAATGGAACAAAAAGCAGATGTCCTCTTTCCGTGGAAAACACTGCAGTATCATTTTCCAGGACCCGATGACCAGCCTGAATCCGGTCTATACGATCGGCAATCAGCTGATGGAGGCCATTCTCCTTCATACAGACAAGACAAAAGAGCAGGCCAAGGCGCGTGCGATCGAGATGCTGGAGCTGGTAGGTGTAAATGAGCCGACCAGACGTATCAAACAGTATCCGCATGAGCTTTCCGGCGGTATGCGTCAGCGTGTTATGATCGCGATGGCACTGGCATGTGAACCGGATATCCTGATCGCAGACGAGCCGACAACAGCGCTCGATGTGACAATTCAGGCACAGATCCTTGAACTGATGCAGGAACTTCAGAGAACACTTGGCATGGCGATCATCATGGTTACACATGACCTGGGCGTTATTGCTGATATGTGCGACAAGATCATCGTTATGTACGGCGGAAGCATCTGCGAGCGCGGTACTGCAGATGATATCTTCTATGCTCCGGCACATGAATATACCAAAGGACTGCTTCGCTCCATTCCGAGCGTAGAGAACAGCAAGGAGCGTCTGATCCCGATCAGTGGTACTCCGATCAACCTGCTGAATATGCCGAAGGGCTGTGCATTCTGCAGCCGCTGTGACAATGCGATGAAGATCTGTCTGGATCAGAAGCCGGAAGAGATGAGCCTGAGCGAGACACATAAGGCATCTTGCTGGATGAATGTGAAGAAACAGATGGAAGAGCAGGCAGGAGGTGCAAAGGCATGAGTGAATACCTTTTAGAGGTCAAAGACTTAAAACAGTACTTCCCGATCAGTACTGGATTTATGAAAAAAACATATCTGAAGGCAGTAGACGGCGTATCCTTTGCAATCAAACCGGGTGAGACACTTGGTCTGGTAGGAGAGTCCGGCTGCGGTAAGACAACCGTAGGACGTACACTGCTTCATTTATATGAGCCGACAGACGGCGAGATCATTTTTAACGGTGAGAAGATCACCAAAAACAACATTACACAGCTTCGCAAAGAGATGCAGATGGTATTCCAGGATCCGTATTCTTCTCTCGACCCGCGTATGACCGTTGAGGATATCATCGGTGAGCCGCTGGATGTGCACAAACTCTACAGCAGCAGAGGCGAGCGCAGAGACAAGATCCTTCACCTGATGGAGCTGGTAGGACTCAATGCAGAGCATGCAAGACGTTATGCACATGAGTTCTCAGGCGGTCAGCGTCAGCGTATCGGTATCGCTCGTGCACTGGCAGTAGATCCGAAGTTCATCGTCTGTGATGAGCCGGTATCTGCACTGGACGTTTCCATTCAGGCACAGGTAGTCAACATGTTTGAAGACCTGCAGGAGAAGCTGGGCGTAGCATATCTGTTTATTGCGCATGACCTTCTGATCGTGCGTCATATTTCAGACCGTATTGCAGTTATGTATCTCGGTAAGATCGTAGAGATTGCAGATGCAGATGAGCTGAATGAGAATCCGCAGCATCCGTACACGATCTCACTGCTTTCCGCAGTGCCGATCCCGGACCCGAAGACAACACGCCAGAGAAAACGTATCATTCTTGAAGGCGAGATCCCGAGCCCGATGAATATGCCGACCGGCTGTGCGTTCCGTACACGCTGCCGCTATGCGACAGAGAAATGTGCGCAGGCTTGTCCTCCGCTGGAAGAGCGTGAGAACGGACATTTCGTAGCTTGCTGGAATCGTTAAAAAAAACCTTGCGTTTTTAGGGATTACCCTTTAAACTATAGAAAATACTCTCAAGGAGGTAACAGTTATGAAGACAAAGAAACTTATGGCTCTTAGCCTGGCTGCTCTGACAGCACTTGCTCCGGCAGCATCTGTATGTGCAGCAGAAGCAATCGAAGGTGCTGATGTAGCGAGCAGATCATCAGAGGCGGCACCGGAATGGCAGGAGTACAACAACCTGATCGCTCAGATCAAGACAACAACAGATATGGCTGAGCGTGAGGCAATGATGCACCAGGCAGAGGATATGCTGATGGAGACAGGAGCAATCGTTCCGCTCTACTACTACAACGATGTTTATATGCAGAAAGAATCTGTAACAGGCATCTACAGCAACAACTATGGTTTCAAATACTTCATGTTCGCAGACAACGGTGACAATACTACATTGAAACTGAGTCTGGCTTCCGAACCGGACAAGCTTGACCCGGCTCTGAATTCAACAGTTGACGGTGCTTGTCTTGCAATCGCATCTTTCTCTGGTCTGTGTGCTTACAACGAAGCAGGAGAAATTATCCTGGATCAGGCAGAAGACTATGAAATGAGTGAAGATGGCCTGAGCTACACATTCACAATGAAAGATGGTCTGAAATGGAGCGATGGTACAGAGCTCACAGCAAAAGACTTCGAATATTCCTGGAAACGTGCTGCAGATCCGCAGACAGCAGCTGACTATTCCTATATGTTTGACCCGATTGCTAAGACAGAAGACGGCGCACTTGACGTAACAGCAAGCGAAGACGGCAAGACACTTACTATCAACCTGGCTGCACCATGTGCATATTTCCTTGACCTCTGCGCATTCCCGGCATTCTATCCGGTACCGCAGGCATCTGTAGAAGCAGCAGAAGGTTGGGAAGAGAACCCGGGCCTTTGGGCACAGGAAGCTGGTTTCGTATCCAACGGTGCTTACACACTGACAGAGTGGAACCACAACGAATCTATGGTTTATGAAAAGAACCCGAACTGGTACAGAGCAGACGAAGTAAAAGTAGAAAGACTTGAGTTCATGCTCAGCGCAGATGATACAGCAATCTTCGCAGCATACAACTCTGGTGACCTTGACTTCATCGACTCCGTTCCGAACGATGAGATCCAGAACCTTCTGGAGAACCCGGAATTCTACATTGTAGATCAGATCGGAACATACTACATCAACTTCAACGTAAACAGCTCTCTGTTCGAAGGCAAGACTCCGGAAGAAGCAGCTAAGATGAGAAGAGCACTTACTCTCCTGATCGACCGTGATTACATTGCAGAGAACATTGGCCAGACAGGTCAGGTTCCGGCAAACACATTTATCCCGGCTGGTATGGCTGATGGTAACGGCGGAATCTTCCGTGAAAACGATGATGCTTATACATATCCGAACGCAGATGCAGTTGGATACTATGATGCATCTTACGAAGCACTTGATGCAAACGTAGAAGAAGCAATCGCTCTTCTGGAAGAAGTTGGATTTGTATTTGAAGACGGACAGCTTTCTGCTGACACACCGCTCTCCATTACTTACATCTGTAACGAAGGTTCTGGTAACGTAGCAGTTGCAGAAGCACTTCAGGCAGACTTCTCCGCAATCGGCATCAACCTGACAATCGAGACAGCTGACTGGAACGTATTCCTGAATGACCGTAAAGCAGGTAACTATGACCTTGCTCGTAACGGTTGGGTAGCAGACTTCAGTGACCCGATCAACATGCTTGAGATGTGGACAACAGAGTCTGGTAACAACGACGCTCAGTTCGGTAGATAATCAGAATTTCAAAACCAAAATCTTTGAGAAATCCAAAATGGCACAGCCCTCGCGGCTGTGCTGTTTTTTTGTTCATAAAATTCAAACAAGCAGGGCTTGAGTTTGGGGGCAAATCAGACTATAATAGACAAAAATGCAAAGAATAAGGAGAGTGTTGAGATGAGTACAACAATTCCGGAGCGTCTTGCGGCTCTGCGAGCACAGATGAAGGAAGAAGGAATCGATGCGTACCTGATCCCGACCGATGATTTTCACGGTTCGGAATACGTTGGGGAGCATTTTAAATGCAGAAAATACATGACAGGTTTTACCGGTTCAGCAGGAACTGCGATCGTGATGGCAGATATGGCAGGACTTTGGACAGATGGACGTTATTTCATTCAGGCTGCACAGCAGCTGGAAGGAAGTACCGTAGAACTGTTCAAAATGGGAGAGCCGGGGGTACCGACGGTACACGAATTTCTGGAGCAAAACCTGAAAGAGGGACAGTGCCTCGGATTTGACGGAAGAACCGTCAGTGCGAAAGAAGCAGACGAGCTTGCAGAAAAACTTGGCAAAAACGGCGTGAAGGTTGCCTGCGAAGAAGATCTGGTAGGAAGGATCTGGACAGAGCGTCCGGCACTTTCCTGTGAGCCGGTCAAAGAGCTTGAAGTCAGATGGACCGGAAAATCCCGTGCAGACAAATGTGCAGAAATTCGTGCTGCGATGAAAGAGAAAGGTGCCGATGCATTTGTGCTGACAACACTGGATGATATTGTATGGCTGCTGAATATCCGCGGCGGCGATGTACCATGCAATCCGGTCGTGCTTTCTTATCTGGCGATGACTGAGCAGGAGATTCTCTTATTTGCCAATGAAAAAGCATTTCCGGCAGAGGTAGTAAATGCATTGGAAGCAGACGGCGTGAAGCTGCTTCCGTATGATGATATTTATACCTGGACTGCTGGACTGAAAGCTGGTCAGACCGTTCTGATGTGCAAGCAGAAAGTCAACAGCCGTCTGGCGGCAGCAGTTCCGGAAGGCGTACAGGTGCTCGATGAAGAGAATCTGACCTACCTTCCGAAAGCGATCAAGAATCCGACCGAGGTAGAGAATGAGCGTATCGCACACATCAAAGACGGTGTGGCAGTGACGAAATTCATCTACTGGCTGAAAAAGAATGTCGGCACCATGCCGATCACAGAGATTAGTGCCGGAGAATATCTGGACAGCCTGCGTGCACAGCAGGAAAATGCGATGGGCAACAGCTTTGCACCGATCATTTCTTATGGAGAGCATGCAGCAATGAACCATTATTCTGCGACACCGGAGACCGATATCCCGATCGAACCGCATGGATTTTTGCTGGCAGATACAGGCGGACAGTACCTGGAAGGTACGACCGATGTGACCAGAACGATCGTGATGGGACCGGCGACAGAAGAGCAGAAGAAGATGTTCACAGCAGTTCTGCGCGGTACCTTGAATCTGGCAGCTGCCAAATTCCGTTACGGCTGCCGCGGCATCAATCTGGATTATCTGGCGCGCGGCCCGCTCTGGGAGATGGGACTGGACTTCAACCATGGAACAGGACACGGTGTTGGCTATTATCTGAACGTACATGAAGGTCCGAACGGATTCCGCTGGAAGATCGTGCCGGAGCGCAATGACAGCGCTGTTCTCGAGGAAGGCATGATCACCTCAGATGAGCCGGGCTACTATGTAGAAGGCGAATACGGTATCCGTCATGAAAATATGATCGTCTGCAAAAAAGCAGAGGAGACCGAATTCGGTCAGTTCATGTGCTTCGAACACCTGACAATGGTACCGTTCGATCTGGACGGAATCATTCCGGAGCAGATGACCGAGAAAGAGAGAGAGCTGCTGAACAGCTATCATGCAGAAGTGTACGCGAAGATCTCACCGTACCTCGATGAAGAAGAACGCGAGTGGCTTGGAGAAGCAACAAGAGCGATTTAAAATATTTTTTTTGAATAGTAGGACGCCAAGAACGGAAATAAAAATACTTCCAGACTGACTGATTCCGAAGTACAAGAAAGTCTAATACTTCAGCAAATATATGCTAGGAGCAAGAAATCCAGAACATAACTCAGCGTCAAAGACGCTTCAGACAAATGTTCTGGATTTCTTAACGCATATACCTGCTGAAGTAAGACTTTTAGTACTTCTCCATAGGTCAATCTGGAAGTATTTTATTTCCTGCTCTTGGCTGCCTATGCAGAATAATACACGACTCTTTGTTATGGTTATGGATTTTACCAAATAAGTAAAAAATTTGGCAGCAATCGCTGTAAGGCCTGCCCGGATACTATTTTTCCTGATTATCTCGTTACTATTTTCCATAGACAGCCATGAAACGTAAAAAACTATGTTCTGTCTAACCTGTGAAGAAGGGCTAAAATTCTTGCTTCAGCGAATAGATGCGATAAGGAATCCAAGCTATTGTCCGAGATGCGCAGCATCGAGTTATAGATTGGATTCCTTGGTTTTAGCAGATATTCGCTGAAGCTTAGAATTTATGTCCTTCTGAACTAGTTAGCAGAACATAGTTTTTTACGTTCATGGCGTCCTATTACAAAAGTCAGCTATGTTTATTTTTGTTGTAGATGATCATCAG
>CAZEPO010000013.1:9521-23006 GCA_964514125.1 uncultured Lachnospiraceae bacterium | reverse complement strand
TATAGTTTTAACACTATTTTCGCCTTTTTGCAACGAAAATCGCAAAGGATACTTTCCTCGCTTAGCGTCATGTTTACCAAAAATAAAACTATCCGGCAATACGGCTGAGTATCTCCCGCTCGCGTTTCTGGCAGGTGAACAGAAGCACCTGTCTGCCGCTGTTTTGGAGCCAGCGCAGTGCTGCCTCCAATCGTTCATCATCATACAGTACGAAGGTCTCATCCAGTATGATCGGCAGTCTGCTGCCGCCGAGCAGCTCCGCTGATGCCATGCGAAGTGCAAAATAGATCTGCTGCATCGTACCGCCGCTGACCTGATGAAGCCCAAGGACACGCGATGGTGTATGGATCCGCACCTCTGACAGCTCATCGAGCACGATGCGGTTGTAACGTCCTTCCGTCAGTTCACTCAGAATCTGTGACGCCCGCTCATTCAGGATACTGCCGGACTGTGCGTAAATGCCGGAGGTCAGCTCGCAGATGCGGTCAATTGCCAGTGTCACAGCCGCAATCTCCATATTTGCACCGTCCAGCCGTACATGCTCCTGATACAGCTTTTCCAGATCATCCTGCAGCTTGTGATAAGCGGTTTCCCGCTTTTGGATCTCACGGTTCAGGTGAATCAGATTCTGCTCTTCCTCCGCAGAACGCTTCGGCAGCTCCTGAATTCGCTGTCCCGGCTCGCGCAGCAGAAGATGGACGATCAGGATCATACCGAAAAACAGCGCTGCAAAGCTTCCCATAAAGATACGCCACTGCACTTCCGGCATCACAAATGCGCCGGCAAAAGCCAGAATTCCAGCGATCAAAAGCAAAAGCTCCAGCAGTCTTTTGCCTCGTCCGGTCTGCTCTGCATCCCAATCATCATCGCCCTCGTCCCAAAGATCCTCTATCTCCTGTCTTCTGCTTCGATGCGATCCAGACTCCATTCCCCATGCAGAGATATCCGGCGACTTGCCCTGCGCTTCACAGTGCTTCAGCTGCTCCTTGAAAAAACCGAGTTCGGAACGGATCTGCTCTGCCTGCTCCTGCTTCTTTTCAATCTGTTTTTCCAGCTGCTCATCGTCCTGCTTCTTTTTCTGCTCGAAGGTCTTTTTCTTTTTACGAAGCAGCTGGAGCGCCCGCGTCACGTCCAGATCTGCATCCAGCGTCTGCTCACTGTTGACCATATAACGGCGCAGTTCCTCGGCAAGTGATTCATCGGTTTCACTCTGCGCCTGCCGAACAAATACAGTGTTCAGAAATGTATTTTCACTGATTCCGCCCAAAAGCCGGTTCAGATCTTCCTGTGGATTCATAGATTCCTGTGCCTGTGTCTCGCTGACCAGCTGCAGCGGTGCCGTACTTCGATCAAAGCAGCGATCGATCCGATAAATCTCACCATTTTCGCGCACGCGCATACTGCCCAAAAACGCCCCAGGCGTATCCCAGGGCTGACGCACCTGATATTCGTCATTGCGGGCCGCTTTTCCACGCGCACGATTCAGTCCGAAAAACATCGACCGGATAAACGAATGGATCGTCGTTTTTCCGGTTTCGTTGCCACCATATATAATATTGATCCCCGGCTGCAGTGTCATCCGGTGATTCTCAAATTTTCCATAATGCTTTAAGTTCAGCTCTACAATTTCCATTCATTCCTCCCGGAAAACAATGTCAGGAAGGATGTAACCCGCCTGCTCACTTTTCCGCTGTCACAAATTCAACGCTATCCTGTTACTTCTCCGGATACAAAAGTGCTTCCAGACCGTATGCCAGTGCTTTTTTTTCAATCAGACTCTGCTCCTGATCTATGCCGTCTGTATTTTCCCGTTTTGTAAAACTCTCGATATAGGCTCCGATCAGCTGCCCCTGGTACTGCCTGCGCAGCTCCTCCAGATGAAAAGCCGGCACGCTGCGGTCCTGAATCTCCACAATCCGTCCGCACTTGAGATATTCCCGAATATCAGGCGCAAATTTGGGATGCCGCTGACCTGTCAGCAAAATTCGGTACATATGCTGACTGCCTTTTTGCCGAATCCGCTCTGCGATCTTCTCTCGCACCGAAAATGTCGTGTCCGTATCCTCCAGCATGATCTCTTCCTGACAATACTGTCGGCTTCCGGTATCCACGAATGACAGCTTCAGCTTTTTGCGGTGGACATCTCCGATGACATAGCCATGAGGTCCCAGATCATTGCAGTCGATCGGCTCGAGTGCGCCTGCATACATTGCCCTGTCTTTGATATAGATCTGTGGCTTGTGAATATGCCCCAGTGCGATATAATCAAATCCAGACTGCATCAGCCGTTCTTTTTTGAGCGGAATATGCTCCGCATCGCCGCCATGCGCGAGAAGAATTTTAAAATATTCGCTCTTTTCTGCATGAAGTTCATCGTAAAGTCCGCGCGTAATCTCCTGCCTATAATAGCTGAATCCATAAATCTCTGTTTTGAGCTCCGGCAAACGCACGCGCTCACATTCCGGCGCAAACAGGCAGATCACATTTTCATTCCATTTATAATTCAAATAGGGGCAGCCCGGCTGAAGATAATCGTGATTGCCTGCCATCAGCACAACCATCGTCTTCTCCAGCGTCGAAAACAGATAATTGACCTCATCAAGCTCCTGCATCTTCGGTGGACGATGAAAAAGATCTCCTGCGATCAGCAGAAGATCCACTTTTTTTTCATTCGCATCCGTGATCGCCCGGCGAAAGCTCTCCCAAATCTCACGTCCCCGATCCTTCGCCCATACAAATCCGTGATCCGGTGCCGCACCAAGATGAACATCTGCCATATGCATAAAACGCATCGGTATCTACTCCTTTCCATTAACAAAAGAGCCAGACCAGAAGATTCTGATTTGGCTCTGTCTTTTCTTATGTGGAGATCTTATTTCTCAAGAGCTTCCAGATATGCATTCAGTCTTGCAAGAAGCAGTTCACACTCAATACCATGAACCATAGCTGCTTCTTCCAGTGTCTCCATCTGAGATGACGGACAGCCTACGCAGTGCATTCCGCCTGCCATAAGAACCGGAATCAAACCTTCATTTACACGGATGATCTCGCCAATTGTCATGTCCTTTGTAATCTTTGCCACTTTCGTGCCCTCCTTTGATTAGTCTTTGCTTATTATAATACGTTTTGTTCTATTATGCAAGGTATCGATTTTCAGTCCTTATGATTATACTGTGCTCACTATAGTTAGTGCAAGCTTACCAATTTCCCCATAAAATACATGTGAATTTTGCTATTTTCCCTTGTCTATTTTGCTCATTTGTATTAGAATAGAGAAAAGGTTGCAACAGACCTTATCGTATATCATATAAGGAGGACAATATCATGGCATATGTTATTACAGATGAATGCGTAGCTTGCGGAACATGCGCAGGTGAGTGCCCGGCTGATGCTATTTCTGAAGGCGATGGAAAATACGTGATCGACGCTGATGCATGTCTTGATTGCGGTACTTGCGAAGCTTCTTGCCCGACAAGTGCAATTGTTGCTGAATAATTTAAGCATACATAAGATGTTTTCATCTTTATAAGAATTCAGTCAAAAAAGGCTGCGGAAAATGAAATTCATTTTTCGCAGCTTTTTTCTAATTTTCTTTTTTCAGCCATTTCCAGAATTTCTGTAGCCCTTTCGGTTTCTGTTCAGAAGAAACTGCAGCCTCAGCGGCCGGATCATGATAATACTGCAGATAGAGTTCTTCTATTTCTGTCTTCAGCATCTGTGCGATGGCCTGCTCCAGCTTCTCATTCTGTTCCTCCACAACCTCTGCGATCATCTGCTTCAGAATTGCTTCAAACTGCCTGAGGTTGTCCGGCTTCGTCTGCGGCAGAACCACCTCACACTCTGAACGCTCCGTGTACTCATTCTCTTCCTCCGTATGCGCTCCGTCTTTTTGATAGAGCGGGCCTATCTGCTGCAAAAAAGGATCCTCACTCTTCTGCTCTGTTTCTTCCAGCAAGACACGTATCGCTTTCAGCTGGATCCCCTTTTCTTTCAGCTCTTTGACTTGCTGAAAGGTCTCAATATTTTCCACGCTGTAAATGCGATGTCCCTGGCTGGTCCTCTGGATCTCGATGTGCAGTTCTTCTTCCCAATAACGCAAAACGTGCGACTCAACACCGATGAGCCGCACTGCTTCTGAAACTGAATATAATTTTTCTTCCATATAGTGTTCCCCTTTTCAGAATCTTGTCCTGTCGCTGACGGCTTTTGTCCTGTCAGCCCTGCCTTTCACACAGCAACTCTCTATATTATATGGGGAAAACATAGAAAATATGACTTGCTTTATTTCTTCATATTTGCAAACTTCGTGTAGCGTGGCAGCCATGCAAGCTCTACCGTACCAATTGGGCCGTTACGCTGCTTCGCAATGATGACTTCCGCTACATCCTTTTTCTCTGTGTCGTGATTGTAGTAGTCATCTCGATAAAGGAACATTACCACGTCGGCATCCTGCTCGATCGCACCGGATTCACGCAGGTCTGACAGCATCGGACGATGATCCGGACGCTGCTCAACTGCTCGTGACAGCTGCGAAAGTGCTATGACCGGAACCTGAAGCTCACGGGCAATCTCCTTGAGATTACGCGAGATATCGGAAATTTCCTGCTGTCTGGATTCCGCACGCTTGCTTCCCGTCATCAGCTGCAGGTAGTCGATCATGATAATGCCGAGATTATGCTCCAGCTTGTATTTTCTGCATTTGCTTCTCAGCTCGGAGACCGAAATACCAGGTGTATCATCAATGATCAGATTAGAACGACCGATCGTACCTGCTGCCTCGATCAGACTGGTCCAGTCGTTGTCACTCAGGTTACCGTTTCGCAGTACCTGCGCATCGACTCTGGATTCCAGTGAAAACAGACGGTTCACCAGCTGTTCCTTGGACATCTCGAGACTGAAGATCGCTACCGTCAGATTGCTGCGAAATGCCATATACTCTGCAATATTCAAAACAAACGCGGTCTTACCCATGGAAGGACGCGCCGCGATCAGGATCAGGTCTGACGGCTGCATACCAGAGGTCTTGTAATCCAGATCGATAAATCCTGTCGCAAGTCCTGTGACACTGCCTTTGGCTCTGCTGGCCGCCTCGATCTTATCCAATGCATTCAGCACGACTTCCTTGATCGGAACAAACTCATCATTTGACTTACGCTGAAGCACCTGGAAGATCTTCTTCTCGGTATCATCCATGATATCTTCCACACGGTCTTTACCTGCATAGCAGGCTGCCGCGATCTCTTCATTGACCTTGATCAGTCTGCGCAGCATGGCCTTTTCAGATACAATCTCCGCATAATACTTCACATTGGCCGAAGTCGGCACTGTTGTGATCATATCACGGACAAACTCCAGACTGCTGATCTCCGGCGGAACATCCTTTTCTTTCAGTCGATTCTGCAGCGTGATCAGATCGATCGGCTTGTTCTCGCTGTACAGCTCTGTCATCGCCTCAAAAAGAATCCCGTACTGCTTCTGATAAAAATCCTCCACACTGAGCATTTCTGATGCGACCGTCACTGCCTCCCGATCCATGATCATAGCTCCGATCACTGACTGCTCCGCTTCTATACTATGGGGCATGACCCGCTTTAGCAATGATTCTTCCGCCATGATCGTTCTCCTACGCCTCTGTTACATGTACTTTGATCTCTGCTGTCACCTTGGTGTGAAGCTTGATCGGCACGTTCGTTACGCCAAGTGTCTTGATCGGTGCATCCATCAGGATCTTCTTCTTATCCACTTCATAACCAAGCTGTTTTTTCATAGCCTCTGCCACTTCTTTGGAGGAAACAGAACCGAAGACTCTTCCGCCTTCTCCTGTCTTGACTGCCAGCTTTACGGTCTTGCCTTCCATTTCCTTGGCAAGTGCCTGTGCTGCTTCCAGTGCTTCCTTGGCAACCTTCTCTGCATTCGCTTTCTGAAGCTTCAGATCATTCATGTTGCTGCCTGTCGCCTCTTTTCCAAGACCTTTTTTCAGCAGCATATTTCTTGCATATCCTTCGCTTACCTCTACTACCTCACCTTTTTTTCCAAGGGATTTTACATCCTGTAATAAAATAACTTTCATCATTCTCCTCCGTTTTCTGTCTGTTCATTTATTATAGAAAGGCTGCGTCAGATCACATGCCGCAGCCTTTATCCGATCAGAGCGATCCATCTCTGGTCATTGTCGTCAAAACTTCCTTGAGCTTTACTCTTGCTCCATCTGCATCCATACCCTCCAGCTGCGCTCCGGCACAGGTCATATGACCGCCTCCGCCCAGCTGCTCCATGATGATCTGCACATTCACTTCATCAATCGCTCGTGCACTGATATAAATCCGGTTGTTGAATTCTGTCAGTACAAACGATGCCTTGACCCCGATAATATTCAGCAGCTCATTGGCTGCCTGTGCACCCACCACAGTTGGATTCTCAATTCCCTGCACCGGACAGACACTGATCGCATAGCAGCCCATAAAGGTCTCTGCATTGCGCACAGCCTCCGCACGCGCCTTGTAGGTATCCATATCGTTGCGGAACGCTTTACGTACTCTGGTCACATCTGCTCCGCAGCGGCGCAGGAACGCTGCCGCCTCAAATGTACGCATACCTGTCTTGGTCACAAAGCTGTCTGTATCAATGATAATACCGGCGTAAATGCAGTCTGCTTCCTCCTGCTTCAGACGAATGCTGTCATCATAATACTGCAGGATCTCTGCTACCATCTCACAGGAAGAGGAAGCATTCGGCTCTATATAGGAAAGCGAAGCATGTTCAATCTTCTCTGCACTCTGGCGATGATGATCCAGTACCACGATCGTTCTGGTCAGGTACAGAATCTCTTCACATTCTGCCATGCTCGGACGGTTGGTATCCACAACTACAACGGCTGTCGAGTGATTGGTCATCTCGATTGCCTGCTCATGCGTCAGGAAAAGACTGCTGTCATACCCTTCACAGTTCTTCATCTTCTCCACCCACGGACGGATTCCTGCATTGATATCGCCAAGTACGATATGCGCCGGTTTGCCGACCTGCATCGCTGCACGGCAGATTCCGACACTCGCACCGAGCGAATCCACGTCTGTAATCTTGTGACCCATAACAATGACTTTATCATGCGATGCGATCAGCTCACGCAGTGCCTGTGCCTTTACTCTGGCACGCACACGTGTATTGCGCTCGGAACGCTGTGATTTGCCGCCGAAAAATGACATCTTGTCATCATCCTTGACTACCGCCTGGTCGCCTCCGCGTGCAAGCGCCATCTCGATCGCGATCCGTGCTGCCTCACAGTTTTTGGCATAATCACCACAGTTCAGACCAATGCCGATGCTGATCGTTACACTGATCGAATTGCCGATATTGACGGTCTTGACATCCTCTACAACTGAAAAATGATCGTCCTCCAATGGTTCCAGATTCTTACGGTTGATCACAAACAGATATTTGCCTTTTTCGGTCTTTTTGATCAGACCACCGATGCTTGAGATATACTTTGTGATCCTTCGGTCAACCAATGCCTCCAGCATGGAACGGCGCATTTCATCCACGCTCTCCATCGCCTCATCATAATTGTCCATATAGATCAAACCAACTACCGGCTTCTGTTCGTAGTTCTCCTGCTGCAGCGCTAAAAGCTCTGTCTCATCAAAGAAATACAGACCGACCACATAGCAGTCATCTGACAGAACCTCTGCCCCTGTGTAGTCCTCCATCATCTCATCCAGACAGATTTTCCGCATTTCGATCCGGTATCTGCGGCTGTCGTGTGCAATCGCTACACTGCGAACCTCTTCATCGGTCGGAAAATCACTTGCCTGCAGCTGCGGAAATACAGTGGAAATATGCTTGTGATAATTCTCTCCCTTGCCGCACAGCTGAATCATATTGTCGTTCATCCAGAGCAGCTTACCGTCCGACTGCACGATTCCATAAGGGATCGCAAAATCCTGCAGAATTGCCTTCTCCACACCGCTGAACCTGTGCGCAAAGTCAACCAGCTCCTGCAGAACCTTCGGCCGATAATACAATTCCAGCACCAAGAATGTCAGAAACAAAAATAGTGAAAAAACACCAACGATAACACCTGCCAGCGTGTCCACATAAAGAACCGCCGCAGTCAGCACAAGAAGAAATAGTGTCACCAAAACACTCCAGTACCAGTGCCTCAGCACTGCTCCGCTGTATTTGACCTGTGCTTTGTTCTCTGCTTTATCCTTCTTCATATCAATCTCCATGAATTCTGAATAGCTGTATTATTTCTATCCTTGTATTCTATCATAAACCACTTGGTTATGAAAGACTTTTCTTGTTGCCTCGCTCGATCATGGTCCTGATCTGCTGCATTTCATTGTCTAGCGCTGTAATCGTTGTGGCACAATCTCTTAACTTGGTCAAAATCTCGTCCTCATTCTCAAGATCTTTCTTATAACGCAGCTTATGATCCACGCTCGCCCAGAAATCCATCGCGATCGTGCGGAACTGTACTTCTACCTTGACAGGTGTTTTGCCTGTCTTCATGAAAACCGGTATTTCGAGGATCAAATGAAGACTTCGATAACCGTTTGGTTTCGGATTTTTGATGTAATCCTTCGTTCGGATCAGACGGATATCATCCTGACGAGTCAGCAGCTCTGCCAGATAATAAATATCTTCCTGAAATGCGCACACGACACGGATACCTGCCACATCAAATAAATGTTCCTCTATATTCTGCGCAAGCGAATCTTCTGTCACACAGTCTACTTTTTTCTCCAGTTTCTCAATGATACTGCGCGGGCTTTTCAGACGGCTCTTGATCGACTCAAATGGATTACGATCATACTGCAGCGAAAATTCCGTATTCAATACCTTCAGCTTCGTCTCTACCTCCATGATCGCACAGCGGTATTTGTTCATCAGTTCCATGTATGTACGGCCTGACTCGATCAGCTCCACATAACGGCTCATGTCCAGATTTTGTCTGTTTTTTTCCAATGTAAAATCCCCTTTTCTATTTAATCTGTCTCATTTTATTTTGACATTAACGCCGTTATTTTATCAGATTTTTCTATTGTTTACTACTGAATCTTATTTTAATTTTTTTCGGAAGAAGAATAATGCCAAAAGCGCCTCACCGGACAAAAACAGCATACACAAA
The DNA here is from genome assembly GCA_964514125.1 of uncultured Lachnospiraceae bacterium. GTDB lineage: Bacteria > Bacillota > Clostridia > Lachnospirales > Lachnospiraceae > Choladousia. Next base: position 13,879 of record CAZEPO010000013.1, on the reverse strand, counting down.
AGTCCGAAGAGATCCGTATGATCTCCGGTCTGAACTGATTTCGGCGTTGCTGCAGGCGGAAGCTTCTGATTTTTCAGTACTTTCTCCCAGGCAACCTCCGGTGTTTTGTCATCCGCATACGCAAACTGAACCTCATATTCTGTCTGATCCAGTTCATATCCCTTTGGCGCATCTGTTTCTTTCAGGATATAAGTCAGACCGCTGACAAATTTTCCATCCTGATAATTTCCAATTTCATATAAATTACTCTCTGCTTCGCCATTTTTATCTGTCGTCAGAATTTCAAGGATCTTTCCATTTGAATCCCGCAGCTCGTAGACAGCTCCAGACAGTGCTTCCTTCGTATCTGCATCCTCTTTTTTGATTCGGATTCTTCCCTTGGCGTGTGTATCTTCCATCTTGACCTGCTGAAGCACGCCGCTGTCCTCAATCTGGAATGTGATCGTCTCTGCCTGTATATAACCATATGGTGCCTGCTTCTCTGTCAACGTATACAACACGCCTGGCTGAAGTCCTCTGATCTTATGTGGCACCTCTTCTGAAATCCATTTTTCCACCAGATTTCCTTGATCATCTCTGATTTCCAGTGACGCACCCGGAATCTCTTCACCCGAAGTAATATCGGTCTTGCTAATCTCACATTCGGTCATTTTATTTGTGACTTCCACCAGTTGTACGATCTCTTTGGTGCTTCCGTCGCATTGACTCAGATCGATTTCATAACGTTCGCCGTCTGTCACATAGCCGCGCGGTGCCTGCTCCTCTCGCAGATAATATTTCCCATGCGGCAGATTCAGATCAAAAGATGCCATGCCCTCCTCATCTGTACTGATCTGGTTCAAACAGGTATCTTCCGCTGCAATCACAGTCCCTTCCTGATTGCAGATATCTTCTGCCACATACAAGCCAAATACTGCTCCTGCCAATGCCGCCTCAGATTCCTGATCTGTTTTCTTCACTGTGATCTTCAGCTGCTGCCGCTCATTGTAATAATTCAGTTCCTGCTTCACCAGTGAAACTTCCTGTCCCTGATAAGCCAATACAACGATCATCCCTTCCTGATCCGTGAGATAACCAAACGGTGCCTGCTGCTCTCGAATCCGGTAGGTGCCAAGCGGCAATTCTTCAAATGCAGCCCTGCCCTGCTGATCGGTCACTGCCGTCGCAGCTGTCGTACCTGCCTCAAAACAGATACCCGAACCATCCGGATACCAGATATCTTCCTCCGCCAGCAGTTCAAATGTCACACCTGCAAGCGCCTGCTCTTCATATTGAAAAAGTCCATCCAGCCCAACCAGTACATTTCCGCGTTTTTCGACGGTCAGCTGCGCACTGACTGGTACATCATAAACCTCCTGGACCAACACAACTTCTCCGCTTGCAGTATCCTCCAGAAATGCCTGATCTGCTGCGATACTGATCTCGATCGGTTCACTGCTGCAGGTGTAACCTTCCGGTGCGGTAATTTCCTCAATCTGATAGCGTCCCGGCTCCAATGCCTTCGGAAGGATCAGCCAGCCTTCCTCATTCGTAAAATAAGAGGTATGCACTTTCATCTCCGGATACGTTGTTTCCTGCTCTACATATTTCCCGGTATCCAGATTTTTAATCTGAAACTCTGCACCAGCAGTCAGGATCACCTTTCCACTGATACAGTCTTTTTTGATGATCTTCAGTTGAGCCATAAAGCATTCATCCAGAAGAATTCTCCATGGCTGCGGCTGTTCCGGACTGTGTTCGGATATCGTGACCAAAAATTCTTTGACCGGTCTGTGATTCTCCGGAACGGTTGTCTCACGTACCAGATAGCGTCCATACGGAAGCGGGATCGTGCAGAGATATCCTTCTGCATCTGTAAATAATTCCGTCTCACCATTCACTCCTATGACAATCGGCTCAGCCTCTGATGTATCATATTCATTTTCTGTTTCTGCTTCCTCCAGGTCAGAAATCAACCATACTGTAAATCCCGCTCCCTGCAGTGCTTCCGGCTCTGCATCGCCTTTATCAGACCCTTTGATCAGCTGAAACGCCTGCTTTTTCACCTGTTCTTCCAGTACAACTGTCTGTTCCAATACCGCTGTCTGATCATTCTCCCAGACAAATTGTACGTCATGCTCTGTTTCATCGAGTACATAGCCTTCCGGTGCTGTGAGTTCCTTCAGATAATATTTGCCCGGATACAGTTCTTTGATTTCGGCCTGTCCATCCTCATCTGTCTTCAGTGCAGCAATCTGTTCATCCTTCTGATAAATCGTCCCGGTATGTCCGTCCGGGTGTTCAATCTGCTCCCGTGCATACAACCCATAGACCGCACCTTCCAGAGAAGCATCTCCCTGACCAGCCGCCTCACCAGTCTCTTTATCTCGTTTCTGCAGTTTCAGACTGACCTGTACACGCTCATTTGTACAGCGGTAAACGACCTCCTGTTGTTCCTGTTCCTTATTCTCTTTTATATAGAAGGAATACTGCTGTTCTGTATCACGAATATAACCAGACGGTGCCTGCTGTTCCTTTAGGCAGTAGGAATATCCAACCGGCAGATCGCAGCTAAACACAGCTTCGCCGGATGAATCACTCTTTGCCTTCGCGATCAGCGTTCCTTTCGGTACAAGAAGTGAGCCATCTGCTGCATATATCGCATCTTCCGCATACAATGCAAATACAGCACCCTCCAGCGGCTGTTTTGTGACAGAATCTGTTTTCACGACAGATACTTTGACTTTTTGCCGTTTGTTCGTCACCGTCGCAGATACCTCTGTAATCTCTACATGATCATTCTCCGGTGTCAAAACAACCTCAATCGGATTTTGATTCTGAACCATTCCTGCCGGTGCTTCCTTTTCGATCAAATAGTACGTTCCCATTGGAAGCTTTGACACCGTCACTCTTCCGCTTGCATCAGTGGTCAGATCCTTCGCTGCCACAGCATCTTTCTGCCATACCACCTCACCTGCTCCATCTCTGATCACTTCACCGGCACGCAATTCAAAAACAGCCCCCGCAAGCCCCTGCATGCTATACCGGAACTCGATTCCCTGTTCCGTGCTTACTGCTCCGGTCAGCCGTTCTCCTTCTTTATAGATTGTCAGGGACGCGAACTGTTCAAGGCGGTCGGCTGTCGCTGTCGCCTGTGTCTTTTCTTCTGATGCAGCCGCTTCGAGTGCCAGAAAAGTCACATACTGACGCTTTACGCTGCTCTTCACCGGTTCATACCACCAGCCGCCGTATTCCTCTGCCTCCACACACAATTTGGCAGTAACAGTAAGCCCCTTCTGTGCAATCTCACGGTATGCTGCAGGAGTTGCGGTGAAATAAAAGGATGACAATGGATCATTTGGATCGTTGACACTGATCGATACACCAGCCGGTACATCGCTGTTCAAAATACGCTCCGTACGCAGTACGCGCGCCTGTTTGTTGGACTGACAGCTGTAGTCCTCTGCTGTCCTCCAATTGCCGTCTGCCATCTTGATCCACTGATTCTGGGTCGATGGTGAAACACTATAAGTTACCTCACTAGTCTGATTGGTATTCGCATTTGTAAGCGTCCGATCCGCATATGCATCCTTTTTCATTTTCTGAATCAGCTGATAAACTTCAGAATCAGCCGATTTATTCAGCTGCTTCTCAATCGAACTTTCTCTTCCCTGTTCATAATTGATCAAATGGATTGCCATCTGTGTAATATAGTAATCCTTTTTCCAATTGCCGGTAGAATATGCCTCATTATAAGCAGTCTTTCCTTTATAACGGCAGCCATTATAGAGACAGTAGGTGATTTCTTTAGAAAATGCCTGATCTCCATCCGGACGGTATGCTTCGTCCTCCGGCGCTTCCCTCGTATTATATACACAGTATACTGCTAACGTCTTGCTTCCAATATCCTGTCCATGCCCTGTCGCATATTTAAAATAACACGGAAAATCCAGATACGATAAGATCATATTGTTGTCCCGGTGGATGGTTGGGTTCGCCACACGTCCTCTTGCGCCGCTTCGCATCATCACACAGTCTTCCCAAAACTCATCTGTTTCCAGAAGACCTTCACTCTGCTCCGTTTCACATTCAGGTTCTTCCACTGTTTCGCTCTCTGTTTCCGTCACCGCTTCAGAATCTGATTCCGTCTCGCTGCAGTCACTTTCTGCCTGCTCTGATTCAGATACCGTGGTCTCTGTGAGTTCTGTATACTCTGTCTCTTTAGACTCAGACTCGGTAGACGCTGTATACTCTGTCTCTCGTACCGAAGGCTCGGCAGACACTGCATACTCCGTCTCTCGTTCCTCCGACTCAGTGGGCACTGCATACTCCGTTTCGGCGTAATCTTCAGATTCGCTCTCTGATTCTATAATCTCAGT
>CAZEPO010000013.1:0-9421 GCA_964514125.1 uncultured Lachnospiraceae bacterium | reverse complement strand
CTCAGTTTCCTCCATCTCTGTATCATCGACAGGCACATTCTTCGTTTCTTCTGTCATTTCCTGCGCCACTGTCTGCGTTTCTGTCAGATTCGCGCTTCCCATTCCCGCTGCATCACAATATGCAGCAGAAGCGTACAAAAACAGAACCGCAAAAATCAGGCAAAATGCACTGCCCCTTTTTACCGTTTTAAACTTTTTCATATGGATAACCTCTCTACATCAAAGAATAGTTACAGGGAAAAAATGGCGAACGCCAGGAAAATCCTCAGATGTTATTTAGATAGTAACATATTATCGGTGTATTTTCAATATGGTTTGTAGATTTGTTTTGTTGTTTTCATGAGTGACTAATGTTATACTGTAATCAATGATTCGATTGGAGAAAAGAAATGAATACAAATAAATTCTGGATGGAAGATGACAACTTCCAAAAACTTTATCTTTTGCTCGAGCAGGGACAATTTGAGCTGGTTGGATACGATGCACATGCCTCGAAGCAGGATTTAAAACTTGTTTATCTGATGAACGATGCCGCAGAAAGTTTTTTAATTTTTGACAATGCATCCGTGACCGGCACCTATCTGCCAGAATTCGATGGGAAATACGACGCCTCCCTCTCTCAGGATGCACACGGATATGTACTGATCATCCATCAGGACGAGACGGTATTTACCATCCTGTTTCAAAAGCTGCGGATGGAACTTCATTTATTTGATTATGGAAAAACTGGCCACTTTTGGGTCAAAGACTGGGAATATCTCCGGCAGCTGGAATACCGGATCGCAATCCTGCACGACAAGCTGGAATATCTCGGATGCGACGCCTGCACAGAAGAAGAACAGACACTTGCCAAGCTGGCTGCTTTTCCGCCGCTAAACTGCAGCTGCTATCCGGCTGTTTCCGAAAAATATGTTGTCCCCAAATATCCGTATTGGTATCTGAGCGAAGATGCTGCAGAAGTAATGCTCCAGCTTGCCCAGGAAGCGCACGATACAACTCTGTTTCGATGGCTGAAGCTGTATCAAAAGTTCCCCGCCAGGTTTCTGGCCCGGCGGCTCGCCCACATGTTCCGGCAGATTGATCATGCAGAAGTCGTGGATCTGCTGACTGCAAAACTGGCACAGGCAGCCTCCGTTTATCCACATCGATCCTTTCCTGTATCTGCATGTGATCCTGCTTCTCAGCAGATCACTGCGCTGTATGATCGCGCCGAAGCACGCAGACAGCAGCTTTCCCTGCAAGGCATTCATGCGGATCTTCTGAAAGAAGAACCCTTTCAGTATGCAGATGATTCCATGGAATACAAAGTACATCTGATGATCTGGAATCAAAAAGGCAAAAATCGAGTGGTAGAGATTGAAACCTTCTGTCAATAACATAAAAAGAGCCATCCTATTCTGTTTCCAGAATAGAATGGCTCTCATTCATCTGTCTTAGCCTCGAACGATTAGTCCTGAACGTACGGCATAAGTGCAACGTGACGAGCTCTCTTGATAGCTACTGTCAGTGCTCTCTGATGTTTTGCACAGTTTCCTGTGATTCTTCTCGGGAGAATTTTACCTCTCTCAGATACGTATCTTTTCAGTTTGTTTACGTCCTTGTAATCGATTTCGTTGTTCTCTTTACCACAGAAAACGCAAACTTTTTTTCTTCTGCGCATGCCGCCTCTTCTCTTCATCGGAGCATCGCCTCTATCTTTATTAAATGCCATTGCTTTTTCCTCCTTTTACGCATTACATTGGAAGCTTTTGCTTCCTTCCCGACTCTATACGGATGTCTTAGCTGAACGGAAGTTCCTCATCGATTCCATCCGGAATGTTCATGAAACCATCACCGATTGATGATGCCTGACTCGGAGTCGGCATCGGAGCTGCCTGCATCGGCTGCGGCTGACGTGAATATCCGCCACCGTTCTCGGATGCTGCTGCTTTGCTCTCAGCGAATTCCTGATCTTCCACTACTACATCTGTCGTATATACTTTCTGGCCATCTCTGTTTGTGTAGCTGCCGGTCTGAATACGACCTGTCACTACAAGCTTCGTACCCTGACGGAGATATTTTTCTGCAAATTCTGCACTGCGTCCGAATGCGACACAGCCGATGAAATCGGCACTCTGGTCACTGCCGTCGCGGCGGAATCTGCGATCAACTGCCAAGGTATATCTGGCAATCGCCATGGAGTTATCCCCTGCGGAATAACGTACTTCAGGGTCTCTGGTCAAACGTCCCATTAAGATGACTTTATTCATTCTATCTCCTCTTTTCTATCTATGCATCCTGTCTAACGCATAAATATCTGATGACATTTTCCATAATACGAACACGTCTCTCAACTTCTGCCGGGCATGCTGCATCAGATTCAAAGCGAACGAAGTAGTAAAATCCTTCACGCATCTTCTGGATTTCGTAAGCGAGCTTTCTCTTGCCCCACTCATCTACCTCTGTTACAGTACCGCCAAAGCGTGTAATGTAGCCTTTTACCTTTTCGATTGTAGCGATTCTGTCTTCCTCTTCGAGTTTTGCGCTGACAACCACTGCTAATTCATATTTGTTCATGCTTTCGCACCTCCTTGTGGTCTCTGGCCCCTTTTCTTTGAAAGGAGCAAGGAATTTATATATCACAATTTCTGATAATACCATAAAAAACCTGCAAACGCAAGCAGAAAAAAGCTTGAATTTGCAGGTTTTTTTGTTCATTTATTACAGAAGGTTCCTGATAAACCTGACGATCAGGTTAAAGCCCTCCTGATGTTTTTCTTTTCGATAGATGGTAAATGCATGTCCCGTGTCAAGTACACGCTTCAGCGTCACCTCATTCCCCGCACGCGCAAGCATCAGTGCAAAATCTTCTGCCTCGGTACAAAGGTCATCCATACCCGCGGTCATGATCAGGGTCGGCGGAAAATGTTTCAGTTCCTTCTCCGAAGCATACACAGGAGACGCATAGGATTCTTTCTGCAGCTCCCGGTCACAATAATACAGATTATACAGTCTTGCACGCTCTGCCGGAACGCCTTTTCCTCTTTTGGGCTTCGCCTCCGGATCGGTGTAGATATCCAGCGGCGGATATTCTACGATCAGCGCCAGCGGATGAAATTCTGTATTTTCTGCATTCGCCTGCATCACATCTGTGATCGCCAGATTGCCGCCGGAGCTGTGCCCCAGCAATATGATCTTTTCTGCATGAATCTGCAGTTTTTCACAGTTGGCGAACACCCACTTCATCACATCGTAGGTCTCATGCACCGCAGTCGGATATGGATAATCCGGTGCGATCTTGTAATCCACATCAATGATCTTGCAGCCAATCTCATGATTCAGCTTTCTGCAGAACAATTCATCGTTTTCTGTGCGCTCACGTATAAATCCGCCTCCGTGAAAATTCAGTATCAGCACATCCAAATTTGTCCCATCTTCTATATAACTGAGATATGCAGATGCATCTCCGGCTCGCGTCGGAATCAAAATATGCTCCATGATCACCGGATATTGATCCAGTTCTTCCTGAGAGACCTGTGCATTCGTCACATTCTTTCTTGTTTCACGCGCCATTCGGATCATTTCTTCACGACTTAACTTTTCCATAGTCTTCCTCTAACTTTTTATTATTCTTCCTGCCTTGTCTGGATAAAAATCTCAATAAAATCCTCGATCATTTTTTTATTGGGATTATCCTCCAGATATCCGATATATGTTTTTTGGTTCAGTCTTTCTTTTTGCAAGGTGCAAAATGCGATCTTATCTGTATAGTCCCGATACAGCCGCATGAATGGACGCGGGGTCGCGAAAACAAATCCAACACCTTCGCCAACCAGCTGATACAGCAGATTCATATTGCTGCACTGGATCGTTTTCCGCGGCACAAATCCATATCGCTCCTGCATCAGCATCGCGATGCGATAATGCCCGCCTCCCGTTCTGGAGACAAGCATATTCATATCATTCAAATACGCACTGTCCAGCATATAAGGGTGCTCCAAGGTTCCCTCATTTGACTTCAGATGCGCTACACAGCCGCAGCTTCTTGGAACAAGCAGGCACACGGTATCTTCATGCAGACATTCATAATGCATACCCGGATACGCTGCGGTCAGCATACCGATCGCGACATCCACTTTATTCATCAAAACATCTTTTTCGATCATTTCTTCCATACGGTTATCTATGATGATATTGATATCCGGATATTTTTCATTAAATTTCCGAATCACCACAGGAAGATCATAGGCACTTCGCACCGGTGGGATTCCGATGGAAAAGGTCTGATTTCTCTGTTTGAGTGTGTCAAGCTTGCTTTTCAGTGCCAACGTTTTGAGCTGGATTTTTTTCATATCCTCGATATAGATCAGCCCTGCCTCTGTGATCTCGATCGGCTGGACGGTACGATCAAACAGTTTGATTCCCAGTTCTTTTTCCAGACGATTGATATAATTTGTCAAGGTCGGCTGACTGATAAACAATCGATTCGCCGCCCTCGTCAGATTACGTTCCTCCGCCAAAGTCAATACATATTCCAGCTTGTCCAAGATAAATCCCCCTTTTCAGATAACATGACTATTGCCTTCATTATATCTGATTGCCTGCAATCTTGTCCATTTCTGATGACGGATCGATAAATATCGGTCAGACGATCGGAAAGATTGTCATGACCCAGCCAACGGTTACAACACAGCAAATAAGTGCAAACAGCCAGGACTGTTTAAACATTGATTTCTGATCGTATCCGCCGTAATCCATGATATACGGAACCGCCGGCGTCGCCATCGGAGTCATAAATGCGGACAGACAAGCTGCCTGCACGATGATCATCAGGCCTACCGGATTGCCGCCGATTGAAGCGCAGGTCGCGATCGCAATCGGATGGAAGGTCATCATCGCACCGCGATTCTGCATTACCTGTGTCAGTACAAACGGAACGACAAAGAAGATCAATCCTACGATATAGGAATTGCCATTCACTGCAGTAACCAGCTTTGCGATCACATCACCGATCAGCTGTCCCGCACCAGTCGCGCCAAGTGCACCTGACATAGCCAATGCACCAACGATCAGCAGAAGCATACTAAGCGGAATCGAAGCAGTCGCTTCCTTTGGTTTCAGTACACCGAAAAGAATCATCAGAACTGCGCCGACCACGGTAATCTCCCAGTTCGCCAGACCAATCTTTGAAGCAAACATCAATGCAAGTGCATCGCCAAAGAAAATAAGAATACCTGCATACTCCTGCATCTTGTTCAGCTTTTGCTGGTCTCCGGACGCTTTCACATTGATCGCTTCGACAATCGGTGCATCCGGTGCAAATTTTACTGCAAAAAATGCACAGTAGATGATCGTAATGATCAGCAGCGGAAGACGGCCTTTCAGCGGATCCATCATCCCAACCATAAAATCAGTGTAGCCATAGCTTTCAAGATATGCATTCAGCTCCGCTGCAACTGTCGCCCCGGCGCCTACCGGAACTGTACAGCAGGTCACGATCGTGGCAATACCGACCGGAAACATTACCTTGCTCGGTCTGACATCCATGCTCTCCGCTGATGCCGCAAGCATCGGTGCGATGATGCCGAACACAACGACCGGACTCTGGATAAACTGACTCAAAAGAACTCCGATCAAGACATAACCAAGCATCATTTTTTTCAGACTGCCCTTCGCCAGATCCGAAATGCGGCCGGCAATGCTCAGACAAAATGATGTACGGTTGAATCCGGCTGCAACAATGCACATGCCGGCGATCATGATTACGTTTGCATTCGAAAAATATGCAAGTGTATCTGCTGCACCCAGACAGCCTGTCAGTACGAGCGCCATCATCGATGTGATCGCTACCGTTGCCAGACTATAAATACCGCTGCAGTATCCGATGATCGTCAGCAGAAAAATAACCAGACAAATGATTAATTGTGTATTCATGTTTTCCTCCCAAATTGTTTTTGCTTCCTTTATTTATATTCGTTATAATCGAGACTCCATTTCCATTCGTGATACGGTGCTGTCTCCAAAATATCATCGCGCAGTTCAACGCCAAGTCCCGGACCTTCCGGCAAAAGCATATATCCATTTTCAATCACGAACGGTCTTGTGATCTCCTGCTGAATCTTCTCCCATTCCGGATCCGGTGCCGGACACATTTCCATCACCTCAAAATTAGGGATCGCAGCGGCAAGATGGAGACTTGCAGCTACATTGATACTGCCGGTCGCAATATGCGGGATCACATTCACATAATGGCTTTCCGCAATCGCCGCTGCTTTTTTGCAGCCTGTAATGCCGCCCATAATACAGACATCCGGCCGCAGGAAGCTGACATTATCCTCACGCAGGAGCATATCCACATCCTGAATACAGAAACTTCTCTCTCCGACACCGATCGGTGCTGCTGCTTTGCGGCACACCGCTTGGAGCGTATGATAATTTTCATAATTGATCGGATCTTCAAAAAACAGCAGATGAACATCCGCAACCCGATTCATCAGATCAATGCTTTCATGCGGCTGAAGTGACCGGTGAATCTCACATCCGATATCAACTTCATTTCCCACTGCTGCGCGAACTGCATGGATCATTTCGCTCATGGCCTGCTGCCGCTTTGCATAGCTGCCCTCTGCCTCAGAGATATTGGTCGGATTCAGCCGGATGCAGGTATAGCCCTCTGCTTTCAGTTTCAATGCGCTATCGACACTTTCCTGAATATTTCTGCCCCGGACAACACCCCAAAGACGAATCTTGTTTCGTACAGCACCGCCAAGCATCTCATAAATTGGAATATTATAATACTTGCCTTTGATGTCCCATAGTGCGATATCAATTGCACTGATCGCACCGCATACCGACGTACCGCCGAATTTGAATCTGCTGTAGAGTTCCCTGTTCAGATACTCAATCCGAAGTGGATCCTGCCCAAGCAGCGGTTCTTCCATCCGGTGTACCGCACCAACCATAGATTCCCGGAACCCCCAGTTGCCGCCTTCACCTATTCCGACAATCCCTTCATCTGTATATACTTTTACGAACATCCGCCGCCAACCGGTCATAATTGGCTCAACCTTTGTAATCTTCAAAATCTTCCTCCTTTTCTTGTTACTTTTTCCTGTTTTTATTGTTAAACCGATTATAACTTATACACATTGCACAGTCCAATAATGCTTTTTGATTGCATTATAGCCTTGAGGCTATAGCAGATTTCATCTCAATTTCTATCGTCTGTCCCCAGGCAATCGTCCTAGTTTTATATAGAAATGGAGCATTAAAAACAGATATTATCTCATCTGTTTTCAACACTCCATCATTCAGTCTATATATAATTTATGTCTGCTACTTTAATACTTCTTTTAATTTCAAATATTCACCTATCAACGATATAGTGAATTCTGCTGCAACATACGTCTTATTAAAATACCCCATCACATCTTTGTGACGTTTAAAGTCAATACTTTCCACCGCCAATACCGCTCTTACAGCATAAAATCACTTCTCCCGCAGTCCCTTTGTATTTTTCTCCACAAGCTTTCTTGCGATCATGACCTGATGACCGCATCCCATGCATTTCAGCCGAAAGTCTGCCCCCACACGCAGAATTTCCCACTCCTGGCTGCCGCAGGGATGCTGCTTTTTTAACTTAACGATCTGTCCAACCTGATATTCCATCTTATTTCTTCCCTTCCTCTGATATTTTCATGAATCCTGTCCGACATGCTTACTGCGAGGCACGTCATGCTTATCTGCAATCCGTCCCAGCTCCCCTGCAGTCTTCTCAAGTGATGAAGAATGATCATCTGTTATACAATAATACGATCCAGCACTTCTCCGATCGGCGCCTGTATGAGCAGATCTGCCTGGCGGTCCCGCGGCGTCGGTGCCTTATTGATCACCACCAGATGTCTGCCATGGAAATAATCGATCAGACCGGCGGCCGGATAAACGGCCAGAGAAGTTCCTCCAATGATCAGCACGTCAGCATTCGAAATGTGATAGATGGAATCCTGAATCGTCTGCTGATCAAGCCCTTCCTCATAGAGCACCACATCCGGCTTGATCACACCGCCGCAGGTACACATCGGTACCTCTCCCTCATAATCTTTCATATAAGAAGCATCATAAAATGCCCCGCACCGCTGACAATAATTGCGGTGCACACTTCCATGCAGTTCAAGTACGTTTCGGCTGCCTGCTGCCTGATGCAGTCCGTCAATATTCTGCGTCACTACCGCTCTCAGCTTGCCTTTTTGTTCCATCTCTGCCAGCTTCCTGTGTGCAGCATTTGGCTTGCCATCAAGGCAGAGCATCTTGTCGCGATAGAAACGATAAAACTCCTTTGTGTTTCGCACAAAAAATGTATGGCTCAGGATCGTTTCCGGCGGATAATCATATTTCATGTGATAGAGCCCATCCACGCTTCTGAAATCCGGGATCCCACTCTCAGTCGATACCCCGGCTCCGCCAAAAAACACAATGTTGTCACTCTCATTGATGATCTCCTGAAGTTTTCTTCTGTTCTCTTCCATCGCTCGCTCCTCCTTTATTCATATTTCCAGCTCAGCCTGTATGGCTGAACTGGTTGTCACTTGGCTGCGTAGATCTGTGCCAGCTTGCCCATCACAACAAACCGCGTCGAATCATTTCCGGTGCAGGTGGACAGAGTCACTATTCTGTCCTCGTATGAAAGACTCACGTTGCTGTTGTCGATGACGGAATTGCTGAATGCCGCATTCTTAAATTCCTCAAACTCGTTTTCGAGGAAAAAGGTCTGGTAGTTAATCCCTACTTTGTTAACAGTCATCGCACTGAAGATCCGGTACTGATAAATAAAATCTTCGGTAAAGATCCAGAAATATTTGCTCTTGTCAAAAACGCCTTCTTCCTGGAATTTTTTCAGCTTGCCGAACATCGAACCATTTTTCATATTGTGTCCGTAGATGATCGTATTCTGGTCTGTCATATCCGGTGTATTGTCACAGTTGACAAACAGACAGCCGGCAAAGTTGTCCACACCCTCAAAGGTACGGTGCAGATAATAGTCATTGTCTTCGCCCTGCACGACCGGATAAGAAATATCCAGTGCCCGGATCCGCAGCCAGCCGACGATATCTTCGTTGACGGCTTTCAGTTCTGCAAAATCAATCGGATTTTTCATCGTCGGAACCGTGATCTCTCTGTTGTTTTCCCAGACAGTCGCCACCTCGCGTCCCACGATGCTCTGCAGCGCATCATCATTCTCTAACGCATCAAAATCTTCTGTCTCTGCTTCTCCTTCTGCCGAAAAGCTGCTCTCCAGATTGTCATATTCATCGGTTCCCTTTTTGTATTCCTTATAATATCCATAGAGCGTATATGCCGAGAAAAGAAATACAACCAATGCGATCAGCATCAAAAGCGTACGCATGATATCTCCGAATGTCACTCTTCTTTTCTTTCTTCGTCC
>CAZEPO010000012.1:0-24466 GCA_964514125.1 uncultured Lachnospiraceae bacterium | reverse complement strand
ACAGTACTATGTTTGTGTCGTTTCATCAAAATATGCAGGTATTTTCGTTATCTTCAATCTCGCTGTTGTCGTACTCTAACAGATCTTCCACACGACAGCCGAGAACCTTTGCTAACGCAAGGAGTGTCGTAACTGCGGCTTTATTGATATCTTTGGCACGAATTTCGTATTGCTGCAGAGTACGAAGATTAACGCCAACCTTTTCTGCAAGCGCTCTTTGTGAATAACCACTGATCTTGCGCTGCGCCTGCAGACGAGTGGGCAAATTTTTCTTGCGTATCGTACGATTGACAGTATCTACAAATTTTTTTTCGGATGCTTCGTGCAGAGTAGGGTAAAGCTTTTCAATTTCTTTCATAGTAATATGTTTTGTAATATCTTTGAAACTTCGTCCAGTGTACCATTGATAGTAAGCAAGAATCCAGCCGCACCAATATTGCGGTGAATAGTCATAGTCAATCTGCGCTTGTGGAAAATCCATGTGAATTCCGGATTTTGTGAGTACATCCATCACAAGTTCCGTACCTGATACACCGGATACATATTTGGGAACGCCTGCTGCAAATTGTTCTGCATAACCTGTGCCAATAAATAACACAAGAAAACGATCCATATTTACCTGACAGATATTGGCGGCATAGTCCATGGCTTCACCTAGGCATTTCATGGCATCATCAAGATATTGACTATCGTAAGCGTGGATCATCTGCCAGCACCTCCTCGCGGATAATGTCTCTCATGTACAACCCATCTAAATCGTCTTTTTCAAGTTCGGCACGGAAAACAGCTCTTGCTTCATCATCACGGGCTTTTCTCTTTGCGTAATACTTGGTGTTATCAGCAATCTCGTAAGAAACGAATTGAATCTTCTCAAAAGCAGCAGGGCTTTTCAAAACAAATTGCTCGCCGAGTTTTCCAAGCCGCATAGCGTAGGAAAGCTGCGTGAGTGAGATTTCATTGCTTATGAATGCTCTTGCAAAGGAGAAGTAGGAATCGTCTGCACGATATCCAATAACCGCATCATATGGTGATAGATCAATAAGAAAGTGTTCTTTCAGCCAATCCGAACCCCGCTTCATAACGGGGGTTGAAACACGGAATCTGCGATACTCCATCAGTAGAGCCAGCCAATGCAGAATCGTATATTTGCTAGATGAAAGGTTGAGAACAGAGAGATCAGCGATATTAATTTCATATTTATTTGCATAACCGTCTGTATTTTCAGTACAAGCCCATTCTTTAGCAAGTTCCAGGTGTTCTGTACAATAAAAGCCTTTTCCGTAGTCGTTATATGATTTTCCTTTTCCGAATATAGGCGTTTGAATAATTTCAGATGAACCGTGATATAGAATTAGTCTGCTCATTTTTATAGCCTCCATACTTCTTTAGAGTTATATTATATATATTATACTTCTGAAGAAGTATAGAATCAATATGTTTGCTAAAAAGTTTACAACTAATTTGGATGAAATAGTTGCACAAAAACTTAGTGAATCTATGAGTTTTTGATAACTGACATAGAAATTTTGTTATATCTATGATATGCTATAGGAAAATCAACAGGAGGATTTAGCATGAAGATTGCAGTAACTTATGAGAATGGATCTGTTTTTCAGCATTTTGGAAGAACAGAGAGCTTTAAAGTATATGAGACAGAAGGAGAGAAGATCATTTCCAGTGAGATCATCGAGTCAAACGGTGTAGGACATGGCGCATTGGCTGGCCTTCTGGCAGAACAGAAGATCAATGTCCTGATCTGCGGCGGAATCGGCGGCGGAGCACAGGCAGCACTGACGGAAGCAGGCATCGAGCTGTGTGCCGGAGCACAGGGAAATACCGATGAAGTGGTAGAAGCATATCTGAGAGGCGAGCTGGTATCTTCCGGTGTGAATTGTGATCATCACGCACACGAAGAAGGCCATTCCTGCGGCAGTGGCTGCGGCGGCAATTGTGGAGGCGGCTGTGGCTCTCACAGTGATCTGCAGGGCCGCAATGTAGGCAAGACCTGCCGTACACACTACAGAGGTACCTTTAACGACGGAACACAGTTTGATTCTTCTTATGACCGCGGAGAACCGCTTGAATTTGTCTGCGGAGCCGGTCAGATGATCAAGGGCTTTGATGCAGCCGTAGCAGATATGGAAGTAGGACAGATTGTAGAAGTTCATCTTAGTCCGGAAGAAGCATATGGCCAGCCGGATCCGAATGCGATTTTCGATGTGGAGATCGCACAGCTTCCGGGTTCTGAAGCACTTGAAGTAGGACAGGGTGTTTATCTGACCAATCAGTTCGGACAGCCGTTCCCGGTGACTGTTATTGCCAAAGATGACAAGATGATCACATTTGACGCAAATCATGAGATGGCAGGAAAAGAATTGAATTTCACGATTGAACTGGTCGAAGTAAAATAGAGTCAGTATTTCTGATTGAAAAAGCAGGAGAGGAAGATCACGATGGATTTTCCTCTCCTGTTTCTATTTTGGAATATGTCATTCCTGCGATATAGTAATCATTGGTTTTGCCATGCGAATATCCCTGCAGGATATAGCCTTTTCGCTCACCATTTACATAAATGACATTGGAAGACTGTGCCTTCAGCAGATAAGGACGGTCAAAAAGCAGAGTGGTACGCTCTGGACGATCCTGGTTCTGCCGATACAGCTGTACGCATTTCTGAAGCAGATGATGATCAGACGGCAGTTCACTGCTGGAAAAATGTCCCTTGGAGTCACGGATCTGCGTCATTGTGATGCTGCCGCGGCTTGGTACATTCTGGTAAGCTTTGGATACGATCAGAGAAATACTGATCTGCTGATCCAGTGTGAAAATGTGATCAAGCAGTAGGAGTTCCTTGTCGGAGTGATCGTAGTCGCCCATAAAAAAACGGGTGCTGCCCCAGGTGACAGGCTCTGTCATCATAGAATGATGAATATTTTTCAGAATGTACTGTTTATAATAATTCAGAATTGCGTTGTGAAGCAGCTCGGTACGCAGTGCCTCCAGCTCGTTCTGAATCAATTCTTCTTCAAACCAGTCGTAGCTTTCGATATATTCGTTTTCTAATTTTTCAATGATTTCATTTTGAAAATTCATAGCGGTCGGTTCCTTTTATTTATATTAAGAATAGTATAGCATTTCATGGCATCAGATGCCAGTAGAATTCCGAATTTTTCGTGTGAAAAATCTCATTGACGCATGCTTTTCTCCCACTTAAAATAACAGTAATCAACACAGTGAAACAGAGGGGGATTAGATGAAAATAGAAAATTTACTGGAGGCACTGCATCTTGCGGAGCGATTAAAAGATGCGACAAGACATTGTTATACATCGGGCGGCCGCCATGAGAGCGTTGCAGAACATAGCTGGCGTATGACACTGATGGCATATTTTATGAAGGATGAGTTTCCAGATGCGGACATGGATAAGGTGATCCGGATGTGCATCATTCATGATCTCGGCGAAGCTTTTACCGGAGATATTCCTACCTTTTTGAAAACAAAGGAAGACGAGGTCAAAGAAGAAACGCTGCTGTACGACTGGGTCAAAACACTTCCGGAGCCGTTTGCATCTGAAATGCGTGAGCTCTACGAAGAAATGGCAGCAAGAGAGAGCCTTGAAGCGAAAATTTATAAGGCGATTGACGGGATGGAGGCAGTCATTCAGCACAATGAATCAGATCTTAAAACATGGTCTCCGAATGAGTATGAGCTGAATCTGGTCTATGCGCAGGATAAGGCTGTTTTTTCGGAGTATCTGACGGCATTTCGGGAATTGATTCGTCGGGAAACACTTGAGAAAATCGAAGCATAAAAGAAAAATTCACTTTCGTACGTTAACCTATTGCATTTTTTGTGAGTTTGTGTAAAATAAAAAAGTAGCATTTTGGAAGTGAATTCAGAATGTATACTGAGGAACTATGAAAAAAACAGAGAAGGAGTG
This sequence comes from uncultured Lachnospiraceae bacterium, assembly GCA_964514125.1. Taxonomy (GTDB): domain Bacteria; phylum Bacillota; class Clostridia; order Lachnospirales; family Lachnospiraceae; genus Choladousia. The sequence goes on along the minus strand of CAZEPO010000012.1, from coordinate 20,526 downwards.
ACGGAACGATGAGTATTAAAATTGGAATTTTGGGCTATGGAAATCTTGGACGCGGTATTGAATGTGCGATCCGCCAGAATCCGGATATGGAGCTGGCTGCAGTTTTTACAAGAAGAGATCCGAAGCAGGTATCAGTCCTTACAGAACAGGTACAGGTGTGTCACGTATCAGAGGTTGAGCAGTGGAAGGGTAAGATTGATGTGCTGATCCTTTGCGGCGGCAGTGCGACTGATCTTCCGGTTCAGACACCGGAATATGCGAAATATTTCAATGTGGTAGACAGTTTTGATACTCATGCCAGAATTCCGGAACATTTTGCAAATGTAGATGCAGCAGCGAAAGCACATGGAACAGTCGGTGTGATCTCCTGCGGCTGGGATCCGGGTATGTTTTCACTCAATCGCCTGTATGGCAATGCAATCCTGCCGGAGGGCAAGGATTATACATTCTGGGGCAAAGGTGTCAGCCAGGGTCATTCAGATGCACTGCGCCGGATCGAAGGTGTCAAAAATGCAAAGCAGTATACGATTCCGGTAGAGGCAGCACTTGAAGCAGTGCGTGCTGGTGAGAATCCGGAGCTGACTACAAGACAGAAACATACGAGAGAATGTTTTGTAGTATTGGAAGAAGGCGCAGATGCAGCCCGCATCGAAAAAGAGATCAAAGAAATGCCGAATTATTTTGCAGACTATGATACGACAGTACATTTTATCAGCGAAGAAGAACTTCAGGCAGAACACAGCGGTATCCCGCACGGCGGATTTGTGCTCAGAAGCGGTGTGACCGGCTGGAACAAAGAGAACAAGCATCTGATCGAATACCGTCTGAAGCTGGATTCCAATCCGGAATTTACCTCCAGCGTGATCGTAGCATGCGCAAGAGCAGCATACCGTATGGCAGGAGAGGGACAGACCGGCTGCAAGACCTTATTCGACATTCCGCCAGCATACCTAAGCGCAAAAACCGGAGAGGAACTGCGCGCAAGCATGCTTTAAAAACAGCAATATACTATTTATATTTTTAGTTAACCGAACGCTCTAAATGAAAAAGATACTTTCTTACAAGTCAAGTAGAAAGTATCTTTTTTTATTTCAGAGCTTTTTTTATAGATAATTTATAAAAAAGGAACGCTTTTGGAACGCGCAGGTTTCTTTCGTGGAACGGCAGAACGGTATAATCGATAGCAACAGGCAGTCAAAACTGCTTGAAATTTTATTTTGGAGGCATTTTATTATGTATTTTGATATTATTGCAAAAATTGTTTCGGAACGTATAGGTTGTGATCTTGCTGTAGTTAAACCGGAGAGTAAGTTTTCTGAACTTGGAATCGATTCACTTGATACAGTAGAACTTCTTATGGATCTCGAAGATAAAATAGGTATAGAGATTGAACTGGATCAGAAAGTGGAAACAATTGACGATCTGGATAAGTTCATTCAGAGCAAAAAGGGGTAGTGCATATGATTCGATCAGCAATATGTGATATGCTCGGAATTAAATATCCGGTATTTCAAGGTGGTATGGCTTGGATCGCTGACGGTAAACTGGCTGCAGCTGTTTCTAACGGCGGCGGTCTTGGCATTATTGCGGCGGGAAATGCGCCTGGTGATTATGTGAGACAGCAGATTCGGATTGCCAAGAATATTACCGATAAACCAATTGGCGTAAATATTATGCTGCTCAGTCCTTATGTGGATGAAGTGGCGAAGGTAGTTATAGAAGAAAAGGTAGCGGTTGTGACTACGGGTGCCGGCAATCCGTCTAAATATATGAAAGACTGGCTTGAGGCAGGTATTAAGGTAATTCCTGTTGTTGCTTCGGTTGCAATGGCAAAATTAATGACCAGACTTGGTGCGTCTGCGCTTATCGCTGAAGGTGGTGAAAGCGGTGGTCATGTGGGGGAACTTACAACGATGGTACTTGTTCCGCAAATCTGTGATGCGACTTCATTGCCTGTGATTGCAGCGGGCGGTATCGCTGACGGCAGAGGCGTGGCAGCAGCTTTTATGCTGGGAGCATGCGGTGTTCAGATGGGGACCCGTTTTTTGAGTGCAGAGGAGTGTACGATTCACCCTGTCTATAAAGAAAAGATTTTGAAAGCAACTGATCTTTGTACTATGGTAACGGGCAAACGTCTTGGTCATCCGGTCCGCAGCCTTCGTACACAGTTTGCAAGGGATTATTCCAAAGCAGAATACGGAGGTATGCCGGATGAAGAGCTTGAAGCATTCGGTACAGGGGTACTGCGCCTTGCTGTACAGGAAGGAAATACGGAAAAAGGTTGCTTTTTGGCAGGTCAGATTGCTGCCATGGTAAAAAAAGAACAGCCCGCAGCAGAAATAGTGAAGGAAGTTATAGAAGAAGCGGAGCCGATTCTTCAGAGGGCATCGCAATGGGTAAATTAGCATTTGTTTTTTCGGGTCAGGGAGATCAATATCCTGGAATGGGGAAAGAACTTGCAGAGAAATATTCGACTGCCGCATCTATTTATAAAATGTGTGACAGTATTCGTCCCGGCACATCAAGACAGTGTTTTGAAGGGACAGAAGAGGAATTAAAAGAAACAAGAAATACACAGCCATGTTTGTTCGCGATGGAGCTCTCAGCGGCAAGTGTTCTTATAGAAAAGGGAATCCGACCGGATGCAGCGGCAGGTTTTTCTCTGGGAGAACTCATTGCAGCTGTCGTAAGTGGCATCTTTGATCATGAAACGGGATTTCATCTTGTCTGCAAACGCGGAGAATTGATGCAGCGCGCAGCGGAAAAGTTTGATACGTCAATGGCAGCAGTTATGAAATTGACCCCGGAGCAGGTGCAGGAACTTTGCAGCAGCTACTCAGATATTTATCCTGTGAACTATAATTGTCCGGGGCAAATCTCGGTTTCAGGACTTTCTGCCCAGATGACTGATTTTCTAGCAGATGTGAAAGCAGCTGGCGGCAGAGCGATTCCGCTTAAAGTGAAGGGAGCGTTCCATTCTCCGTTTATGAACGAGGCGGCAAATATGTTTGCAGAAGAATTGCGGCAGGCAGAAATTAAGAAAAAAACGACAGCACTTTATTCTAATATGACGGCCGATTTATATACAGAAGATGTCGTGGGATTGCTTTCGAAGCAGATCTGCAGCCCGGTACAATGGGAAAAGCTCATACGAACTATGATTGCCGATGGTGTGGATACCTTTATTGAAATTGGTCCGGGCAAAACACTTACCAATATGATCAGAAAAATTAACGCGGGAGTCAGGGCAGTAAGTGCTGCAGAGTATTTGGCGGAGGTGGAAAAATGTTAAAAGGAAAGGTAGCCGTCATAACAGGCGGTTCTCGTGGAATCGGCGAGGCTATTGTATACAAGCTGGCATCAATGGGCGCAGATATAGCGGTCATCTATGCAGGAAATACAGAAGCTGCGGACCATGTATGCAGCAGATGCAAAGCGGAATACGGCACAGAAGCCAAAGCATATCAATGTAATGTTGCAGATTTCTCTGCTGTGAAAGAAACGGTAGAGAAGATGAAAACAGATTTTGGAACGGTACATATTCTGGTCAACAATGCAGGTATTACGCGTGACGGCCTGCTGGCTATGATGAAAGAAGAAGATTATGATGCCGTAATGGATACGAATCTAAAAGGTGCTTTTCATATGATCCGTCATTGTGCAGGTTTGTTTATTCGCAATCGAGAAGGCTGTATCATCAATATTACGTCCGTGTCAGGCATGATGGGGAATGCAGGACAGAGCAATTATTCTGCATCCAAAGCCGGACTGATCGGTCTTACCAAATCTGTTGCAAAGGAGCTTGCACCGAAAGGGATCCGCTGCAATGCAATTGCACCAGGTTTTATTGCAACGGATATGACAGACGGAGAAAAGGATAATCCGCTTTTGAAAATGATTCCACTTGGAAGAATGGGAGAAACAGAGGATGTTGCAGAAGCTGCAGCATACCTTGCAACAGCAAAATATGTAACGGGTGAAGTCCTCCGTGTAGACGGCGGAATTGCCATGTAAGGAGAATCATTATGAGTGAAAACAAAAGAGTTGTTGTAACCGGAATTGGTGCAATTACCCCTTTGGGAAACAATGTGACAGATACCTGGGAAAGTATGAAAAATGGTAAAAACGGCATTGCTTCTATTACACATTTTAATACAGATAAATTTAAGGCAAAGCTGGGTGCCGAGGTGAAAAATTTTGATCCAAAGGAATATATGGAAATCAATGATACATTCCGCACTGACAGGTATACGCAGTTTGCAGTTGCTGCGGCACAGCAGGCAGTAGACGAAAGCGGCATTGCAGGCACAGTTGAACCAGAACGATTTGCAGTTCAGTTCGGCACTGGTATTGGTGGGATCAGTACCTTTGAAACAGAACATACCAAGCTGATGGAGAAAGGCCCCCGACGTGTCTCTGCATTGTTTGTTCCTATGATGATCAGTAATATGGCGGCAGGTATGATTGCGCTTCGGCATGACTGCCGCGGTTCTGCACAGCCTTCCGTGACAGCCTGTGCCTCTGGCTCGAATGCAATAGGAGAGGCTATGCGCCTGATTCGGCATGGTTATGCTGATGCTGTCATTACCGGCGGCGCCGAAGCGGCGATTTGTCCGTCTGCTGTTGCAGGTTTTTCCAATATGCAGGCATTGTCTGTTTCTGAAAATCCGGATGAAGCTTCGCTTCCGTTTGACAAGCGCCGAGGCGGTTTTGTGATCGGAGAGGGCGCGGCAGCGCTTGTTTTGGAGGAATATGAGCATGCCACGGCGCGTGGTGCGAAGATTTACGGTGAAATATGTGGGTATGGTGTTACCTGTGATGCATATCATATTACGGCACCACATCCAGAAGCAAGAGGCGGCGCACAAGCAATGATTGATGCGATGAAAGAAGCGGATTACACAGAGCAGGATATTGTGTATATAAATGCACATGGTACCGGAACACCGATGAATGATCTCATAGAAACTGCGGCAATCAAAAAGGCACTCGGTGAGGAGAAGGCGAAGGAAGCTTATATCAGTTCCACAAAGTCTATGACAGGTCATACGCTCGGTGCAGCAGGTGCAATAGAAGCCATGGCTTGCCTTTTGGCGCTGAAGGAGGGCGTGATTCCGCCTACGATCAATTTGAATGAGCCGGATGAAGCTTGTGATCTGAACTATGTGCCGAATCATGCAGTGAATGCTGATCTTACATTGGCAATTTCCAATTCACTTGGTTTTGGCGGTCACAACGCTTGTCTTGCTTTTAGAAAGGTGTGATTGATTCAATGAAAGAACCAGATATTCGAAAATATGCTGAACTGATGAAGGAGTTCGGATTGACAGGGCTTGAGATCACAGATGACAGCAGTAAGATTCGCTTGGAACGTTCTGTGGCGGTTGTACCAAATGAAACGGTATATGCTGTTCCGGAACCAGCACAAGCAGGACATGTTGTCCTGGAAAATGACGATCATGTAAGTATAAAATCACCGCTGGTCGGGGTATTTTATGCTGCGCCTGCTGAAAATGCAGATCCTTATGTAGCCATAGGAGATCATGTAAAGAAAGGCCAGACACTTTGCATTGTGGAAGCAATGAAACTGATGAATGAGATCACAGCAGAAGAAGATGGTGTGATCACAGAAGTCTGTGTTGCCAATGGCCAGGTCGTGGAATATGGTACGGAATTGTTCCGGATTAAGAGGTGAGGAAATGAACAGAGAAGAAATAATGACAATATTGCCTCATAGAGATAATATGCTGCTTTTGGATGATGCAGAAAACAGAGCTGGTATTGCTGTTGGACATTATACGGTTCGTGGAGATGAATTTTTCTTAAAAGGTCATTTTCCGGATAACCCTATCGTGCCAGGCGTCATACTCTGTGAGATTCTGGCACAGACTGCTTGTGTGCTGATGCAGGATACGATGAGTGAAGGAAAACTTCCGGTTTATACAGGTCTTGATCATGTCAAATTTCGTTCTTCGGTAAAACCGGGCGATACGATTGAAACACAGTGCCGGATCAAAAGAGCAAAACATCCTTTTTATTTTGCAGAAGGCACGGTTACGGTAGATGGGAGACTCTGCGTATCTGCTGAATTTTCCTTCGCAATTACAGGAGTATAGATTATGTTTTCAAAAATATTGATCGCTAACCGCGGCGAAATTGCTGTCCGTATCATTCGAGCCTGCAAGGAAATGGGGATAGCTACGGTGGCTGTGTATTCTGAGGCAGATAAAGATGCTCTGCATGTGGCACTTGCTGATGAAAGTTATTGCATAGGAGGACCAGAAGCTTCGGAAAGCTATCTGAATGAAAATCAAATAATAAGTGCTGCAATTTTGGCAGGTGCGCAGGCGATTCATCCGGGTTATGGTTTTCTCTCAGAAAATGCACATTTTGCTCGTCTTTGCAGAAAGAATGGCTTGGTATTTATTGGTCCGGATCCTGAAAATATGGAACGGCTCAGTGATAAGGCGATCCTGAAAGAACTGATCAGTAATACAGGACTTTCTGTAATACCCGGCACAAAGGCTATAGCATCAGTAGAAGAAGCCAAAATAGCAGCGAAAAGAATTGGATATCCTGTTATGTTAAAAGCCTGTGCCGGCGGAGGCGGACGGGGAATTCGTCTGATCCGTTCGGAAGATGAATTGGATGATGCATATTTGCAGGCAACGACCGAAGCAATCAGTGCTTTCGGGGATGGAAGTGTATATCTTGAAAAATATATATTTCCGGCAAGACATGTAGAACTTCAGATACTTGCTGATGAGCATGGAAATGTGGTATGCCTTGGTGACCGCGACTGTTCCCTTCAGAGAAGAAATCAAAAACTACTTGAAGAAACGCCATCACCTGCAGTAAATGATAAGCAGCGTGAAAAAATCATAGAACTTGCAGTGGATGCCGTAAAAAAAATTGGTTATGTAGGTGCGGGAACGCTTGAATTTCTGCTCGATCGGGCGGGTAACTTTTGGTTTATGGAAATGAATGTCCGTCTGCAGGTGGAACATTCGGTTACTGAAATACTGACAGGATATGATCTTGTGAAATGGCAGATTCGGATTTCTGCAGGTATCCCCCTTAATTTCGCGCAGAAAGATATTCGCATAAGCGGCTGTGCGATCGAATGCCGGATCAATGCAGGAAGTTGTGGAACTTTAAAGATGCTCCACGTACCGGGCGGCCCGTCTGTTCGATTTGACACCTGTCTGATTGAAGGAACCGAGGTTTCTCCATACTATGATTCTTTGCTTGGCAAGCTGATCGTATTTGCAAAAACAAGAGAAGAAACCCTTCGTAAAATGAAAGCTGCGCTTTGTGAACTTGTTGTAGAAGGAATACCGACCAATATTGAGGAGCAGCTGCGGATTGTGGCAGATGAACGCTTTGCATCAGGCAATTATGATTTGACTTTTATGGGAAATAGGTGAAGCTATGGCATGGATGAATTTTTTGAAACCGAAAAATAAATTGGAAGAAGGAGGGCGTACTTCAGCCCCGGTGCAGCGTGACGCTGGTGAACCAGAAAAGAATTGCCCTAATTGCAAGAAAGATATTCCGATCAGCCGTCTTTGGGCGAATGACCTTGTGTGTCCCTGTGGATATCATTTTCGTATGAAAGCACGTCAGCGGATTCAAATGACGGTCGACAAAGGCAGTTTTCGGGAGCTGTTTTCAGACATGACAGCAGATAATCCGATTAATTTTCCGGGATATAAGGAAAAGATAGAAACCGTCCGTATGGCAAGCGGTGAAAAAGAAGCCGTCATTTGCGGTACAGCGACGATCGGCAGGCAAAAATGCTGTCTGTTTGTTATGGAATCCTATTTTATGATGGGCAGCATGGGAAGTGCTGTCGGAGAGAAAATCACCTTACTGTTTGAGTATGCGATCAAATATCGACTGCCTGTGATTGGATTTACTGTTTCAGGCGGCGCGCGTATGCAGGAAGGACTTTTGTCTTTGATGCAGATGGCAAAAGTGAGTGCAGCAATAAAACGGCATAGTGATGCTGGTTTGTTGTATCTTGCGGTGCTGACGGATCCTACTACCGGCGGTGTTACAGCCAGTTTTGCAATGGAGGCGGACATTATTTTGGCAGAGCCAGGAGCAACCATCGGTTTTGCAGGAGCAAGGGTCGTTGAACAGACGACAAAAAAGGCACTTCCTGAAGGCTTTCAAAAGTCAGAGTTTGTGTTGAAACATGGTTTTGTTGACAGTATTATTCCACGTACAAATCAAAAAAAATATCTGACTGAGATACTGAAGCTGCATAGTGGGAGGGCAATTTGATGAATGAAACAGCTTATAAGAGAGTGAAGCTCGCCCGTGATAAGGATCGACCAACCGGGCTTGATTATATAAGAAATATCTTTGACGGATTTATTGAATTCCATGGTGACCGCCGTTATGCGGATGACTCTGCGATTGTTGGAGGTATCGCCAAACTGGATAATTGTCCGGTGACCGTTATTGCAATTGAGAAGGGGCATACGGCAAAGGAACGTACTTACCGTAATTTTGGTGCACCGAATCCGGAAGGTTATCGCAAAGCACTGCGGCTTATGAAACAGGCAGAAAAGTTTGGCAGACCGATTGTCTGTTTTGTCGATACTTCCGGTGCGTTCTGCGGGATTGGAGCGGAAGAACGAGGACAAGGGCAGGCAATTGCCGAAAACTTGATGGAAATGTCTACGCTGTGTGTTCCGATCATTTCAATTCTGATCGGGGAGGGCGGCAGCGGAGGTGCCCTGGCACTCAGTGTTGCTGACCGTGTGTGGATGCTGCAGAATAGCGTTTATTCCGTGATTTCTCCGGAAGGCTGTGCAAGTATTCTTTGGAAAGACGCAGCGAAAGCTGAAACTGCAGCAGAAAGTTTGAAACTGACGGCGGAAGATGCCAAAAGTCTTGGTGTGATCGAGCGTATTCTTTCTGAAAAAGAAATAGGAAAAAAAGAATTTTATGACCGCATCCGCAATCTATTGACAGAAGAGATTGAACTGCTTACAGGTGATGTTGACCTCATTGCAAATCGTTATGACAGATTTCGCAATATAGGTATTTGTGCGGTCATGAAGGAGTAATTATGAGCATATATCAAAAATATAGCCACGAGATGAAGGATGAATCCGGTAATCTGAAAAAATTGATCCTTGACTATCCTGACAATTTTAACTTCGGTTATGATGTTGTTGATAAAATAGCGGATGAGACACCGGATAAAAGAGCACTGGTATGGTGTAATGTAGAAGGAGAGGAACATATTTTCTCATTTGCCGATATAAAAAGATACAGTAATCAAATGGCGAATGTATTCCGTGATGCGGATATCCGTCACGGTGACCGCGTCATGTTGATACTCAAACGTCATTATGAGTATTGGTTCGCAGCAATTGCACTTCATAAACTTGGTGCTGTGATGATTCCGGCAACCCATATGCTGACGGTGAGTGATCTTGTATACCGTATCAGGTCAGCTAACGTAAAGGCGATTGTATGTACTGTGCAAAATGAGGTGCCGGAAAAAATCACTGCAGCGCTGAAAGAAACAGAAGGCCATGTGAAACTGTGGTGTGTGGGACAGGATGCAGATGGATTTGAAAATCTGACAAATACGATGAAACTTGCTTCGGAAGAGTTTGGACGTGTAAAGACTTTGGCAGCAGATCCCATGATGCTGTATTTTACCTCTGGCACGACTGGCTATCCGAAGGGCGTAATTCATGATCACAGCTACCCGCTGGCACATATTGTTACCGCAAAATATTGGCATCAGGCAGAGGACAATGGCTTGCATTTTACAGTGGCAGAGACTGGATGGGCCAAAGCTTCCTGGGGAAAGCTATATGGACAATGGCTTGTTGGCAGTGCTGTTATGGTATATGATTTTGATAATTTTGATCCAAAACAGCTGACGACTGTGATCAATAAATATGGTGTTACTTCTTTTTGTGCGCCTCCTACGGTATATCGTTATCTTGTACGCAAGGGGATTCCGGATATGCCGACACTGAAGCATGCATCTACGGCCGGTGAAATGCTTGCTCCGGAGGTGTTCCGCAAATTTACGGAACGTACGGGTCTGGAACTTTGTGAGGGGTATGGCCAAACAGAAACTACTTTGCTGCTTGCAAATTTCCGGGGAATGAATGCTGTTCCTGGCTCAATGGGAATACCGTCGCCTTTCTATCATATCGAACTTCGTAATAAACAAGGCAAAGCGGTTGGAGTGAATGAAATCGGAGAGATTGTCATTATTCCGGAACAGCCCGGCCGACAGACAGGTGTGTTTACATCCTATCTTGATAATAAGCAGCAGTATGACTATGTGTGGCGCGATGGAGTGTATCATACCGGAGATGCTGCTTATAAAGATGAAAACGGTCGATATTGGTTTCATGGCCGTTTTGATGATATTATCAAAACAGGCGGTTTCCGTGTAGGACCGTATGAGGTTGAGAATGTACTGATGGAACATCCAGCCGTAGTTGAATGCAGTGTGATCGGTGTGCCGGATTCCCTCAGAGGCCAGGCGATCAAAGCAGTGATCGTACTTGGAAAAGGATATACTCCATCTAGAGAAATGGAATTGGAGATCAAGGAGTTCTGCAATCAAAAGCTTGCTGAGTATAAGTGGATCCGCAAGATTGAATTTGTAGAAGAGATGCCAAAAACAATCAGTGGAAAAATCCGCAAGACAGAACTTCGCAGTCAAAAGTAGAGTAAAATTAATAAAATCAAAAAATTGTGTTATAATGAACAGCGAAACAATATTTTATATACAGTCCAAACCGCAGAGCAAGCAATTCTGCATAAGGAGTTACGATGGATAAAATGCAAAATAATATAGAAGAAATACTTCAGTATCAGATTTGTGGCTTTCATCAGTATGTATTGACACCGCCTGTTCATCTAAACTATGTCAGTCATAATTTATGTGAACTGCTGGAAGTTCAGAAAGAGGAACTGCTGGATGATGCAAATGATCTGTATATACAGCTGGTGCATCCAGCAGACCGTGAAAGGTATTCTGATTTCATACAGGAGGTATCCTGTAAAGAACAGATGATTACCGGAGAGTATCGTCTCATAAAAAAGGATGGTACTGTGATTTGGGTAAGAGATACGGTGACGCCGAAAAGACTGGATAATGGGGAGCTTGTCGGTCATTCCGTTTTAACAGATATAACAGACATAAAAAATGAAAATAACAATCTGCAATTTTTAAATGATACAATTCCGTGTGGATTTTTAAGATATACTTGTACAAAGCAGCCTCGCATTACATATATCAATTCTAAAATGAGGGAGCTGCTGCGCTTTCCGGAAGTGAAAGAGGGCGAAATAGATTATTTAGAAATGTACAAAGATAATATTTTCTTAATAATCCCAATGGAAGAACGCCGCAGATTTTCAAAATATCTCAATCGAGTTTATTCATCTGAGGTGCCCATAGCAGGGGATATGACTCTGCTGCGCTGTGATGGAACGCGTGTTCATATTTTTGGTTGGGTTACCAAAATGGTTAATGAACGAGGCGAAGAAGAATTTCAAAGTGTATGTATGGATGTGACGGAACGTTATCAAGCGCAAAAAAAGAATGAAACGAAACGATATCTCCATGCGCTCACGGACGTATATGAAAAAATTTTTGAATTTAATCTGGACACCAATACGGTGAAGTGCCTGCATTGTGAGGAAGGATCCTATTTTAAACGTTTTGAGAATATCGCAATGCAGATCGAGGATGCGTTGGATCAGTGGATAACAGCTTCTGTATCTTCAGAACAGCAGGCTGACATTCGACAGTTTTTTACAGACTTCTGCCAGAAAAGATTATATGGCGTTGATGGAAAACCGCCGCAAATCATTTACAAAGCCTGTTCTACCGCTGAAAGTATCAAACAATATATGGGTGTATTTATCAAACTGGATGAATCAGTGAGCTTATACTGTTGTCGTGAGACAAAAAATCGGGAGGATTCAGCAGCCTTAAAATTAGAGAATATGCAGTTAAAGAAAGAAATGCGCAACTTGGTTATGCAGTTTTCAGATGGATTGGCTGCTTTTGAAGTATCACCGGAAGGAGCAGTGAAACCACTGTATGCAAGTGAAAATGTATGTGAGTTCTTTGGTTATACGACAGAGGAGTGGCTGGTTTTGACTGAGTGTTTTACACCATTAGACAGTTTTGTTGCATACAGTGAAGCAGCATATGAGGATTTTGCAGAATTATTAAAGACAGGAGAAGCAGAATTTTCTTATTTCGACTACCAAGCTGGAAAAGAGCGCAAAATGAAAGCAGTTTGTTCTGAGAAAGAACCGAATGCCAATGCTTCACGCTATGTTATGCTTTATGCTGTTGAGGGTCATGCAGAAGATCATAAACAAAGCCTGCCTGAAAAAAACATCGTATCAATCCGGACATTTGGATATTTCGATGTGTTTGTGGGCAATCATCCCATTGCATTTCGCAATAAAAAGTCCAAGGAACTGTTTGCACTGCTTGTTGACCGAAAAGGCGGTTATGTTACTTCAGAAGAAGCAATCAGTTTTTTGTGGGAGGATGAACCGGTGAATACATTGACGCTGTCAAGGTACAGGAAAGTTGCTCTGCGGCTAAAAAGTACATTGGAGGAGTACGGAATCTCCGATATTGTCGATTCGGTAGATGGAAAGCGCCGGATCGTACTGGACAAGGTTGACTGTGATCTCTATAATTATCTTTCTGGCAAAAAAGAATATGCGCAGCTTTTTAAAGGAAGTTATCTCACAAATTACAGTTGGGGGGAAACGACTTTAGGAGAGTTGTTAAATAATTAGAAAACACGGTGTCTCTGACTTTTGGAACAGTCAGAAACACCGTGTTTTTTGATAACTATTTAGTGTTATTTTTGGCTTCCTGCATCTTCATAGCACGAACTTTCAGCGGCAGACCAAACAGAGTGATGAATCCGCTTGCGTCGTTGTGGTCGTACATATCACCTGTTGTAAAGGAAGCGAGTGATTCATTGTAGAGGCTGTACGGAGAAGTAGTACCAGCTTTGATGATATTGCCTTTGTACAGTTTGAACTTCACTTCACCAGTTACATACTGCTGTGTCACATCTACGAATGCCTGAATTGCCTCACGCAGCGGTGTGAACCATTTGCCTTCGTATACAACCTGAGCAAACTGGCTGCCGAGTTTTTTCTTAGCTTCCATTGTCTCACGGTCGAGGCAAAGCTCTTCAAGCTGCTGATGTGCTTCCATCAGAATTGTTCCGCCCGGTGTCTCATATACACCACGGGATTTCATACCTACTACACGGTTTTCTACGATATCAACGATACCGATACCATGCTTGCCGCCAAGTGCGTTCAGCTCAGTGATGATCTCGGAAACTTTCATTGCTTTGCCGTTCAGTGTTTTCGGAACACCAGCTTCAAAAGTCATAGTGATCATTTCGCCTTCTTCCGGAGCTTTTTCCGGTGTAACGCCGAGAACGAGCATATGCTCGTAGTTCGGAGCCTGTGCCGGATCTTCCAGCTCAAGACCTTCGTGGCTGATGTGCCACAGGTTGCGGTCACGGCTGTAGCTGGAACTATTGTCTGTACCAAACGGAAGATCAATGCCGTGAGATCTGCAGTATTCGATCTCATCTTCACGGGACTGCATGGTCCATACATCAGTCATTCTCCACGGTGCGATCACTTTCAGATCCGGAGCGAGTGCTTTGATACCAAGCTCGAAACGAATCTGGTCATTACCTTTTCCGGTTGCACCATGGCAGATTGCAACAGCGCCTTCTTTACGTGCGATCTCTACCAGCTTTTTGGCGATAACCGGACGAGCCATGGAAGTACCGAGCAGATATTTATGCTCATAAACAGCACCAGCCTTTACACACGGCATGATGAAATCATCGCAGAACTCATCGATGACATTTTCGATGTATAATTTGGAAGCACCGGAGAGCTTTGCTCTTTCGTCAAGTCCGTCAAGCTCATTGCCCTGTCCGCAGTCGATACAGCAGCAGACTACATCATAATCAAAGGTTTCTTTCAGCCACGGAATGATCGCTGTTGTATCAAGACCGCCGGAATATGCCAGAACTACTTTTTCTTTCATTATTAAATCCTCCTCTGGGTTGTGTTCGTTTTTCTGTTGGCTAGTATACCGCATATATCATAAATATGCAAGAGTAAAAAATCTTTTTGTATAAAAGAGAAAAAAATCTTGCATAATATGCGGATAATATGTATAATCATACATCAGAAAAGACTTTACTTATCAGAAAAGCTGTTATATGATGAAACAAGGAGTATTCTGAATCAGGAGGAGACTATTATGATAAAAGTGATTTCAGGCGGTGTTACCGCACCGAAGGGCTTTCTGGCAATCGGTGTGGCAGCCGGTATCAAAAAAGCAGGACATAAGGATATGGCGATGATCTACAGTCAGGCAGAATGTGCGACAGCTGGTACCTTTACGACAAATGTGGTCAAAGCAGCTCCGGTCAAATGGGATCAGGGCATTGTATATGGAAATAAGACTGCACACGCAGTCGTAGTCAACAGCGGCGTAGCCAATGCCTGTACTGGTACAGAGGGGATGGGTTACTGCAAAGAGACTGCTGTCAAAACCGCAGAACTGTTTGGCATTGCCGAAAACCAGGTACTTCTGGCATCGACCGGTGTGATCGGCAAGCAGATTCCGATTGACAAGATCAAAGCAGGCGTGGAACTGATGAAACCGATGCTTTCCGACAGTGAGGCAGCCGGTACGCTGGCAGCAGAAGCGATCATGACGACTGATACGGTCAAAAAGGAAATCGCAGTGGAAGTGGAAATTGGCGGTGTAACTGTGACCGTAGGCGGTATGTGCAAAGGATCCGGTATGATTCACCCAAATATGTGCACCATGCTCAGCTTTGTTATGACAGATGCAGCTATTTCACAGGAGCTTCTGCAGAAAGCACTGAGTGCGAGTGTGACGGATACTTATAATATGGTATCAGTAGATGGCGATACCTCTACCAATGATACCTGTCTCCTTCTGGCGAACGGTCTTGCGGGCAATCCGAAGATCACAGAAGAAAATGCAGATTATGCAGCATTTTGTGAGGCAGTGAATTATGTAAATACATATCTTGCGAAGCATATGGCGGCAGACGGAGAAGGTGCGACAGCCCTTTTCGAGGTCAAAGTCATCGGGGCAGAGAGCAAGCAGCAGGCAGTTACGCTGAGCAAATCGATCGTAACCTCCAGCCTGACCAAGGCAGCGATTTACGGACATGACGCCAACTGGGGCAGAATCCTCTGTGCAATGGGTTACTCCGGTGCACAGTTTGATCCGGAAAAAGTAGACCTCTATTTTGAAAGTGCAGCGGGCAGGATCAAGATCATCGAAAACGGTGTAGATACCGGTTACAGCGAAGAAGAAGCGACGAAGATCCTTTCTGAAAAAGAAGTGACTGCGATCGCTGATGTGAAGATGGGAGATGCAGAAGCGACCGCATGGGGCTGTGATCTGACTTATGATTATGTAAAGATCAATGCAGACTATCGTTCCTGATACAAAACTCTGCCGTCCGAAGCGGAATGCAGAGCAATGACAGCGGTTTTTGGAGGCGCGCAGAAGAATTCCGATGGTATTCTTGAACGTGTCGTTAAATATATAGATAAGGAAGGAAAAAGACATGGAAGATAAGATGGAAATGTGGCTGCACAAAGCCAATGTACTGATAGAAGCACTGCCGTATATTCAGCATTTTCACGGCAAAACAATCGTTGTAAAATATGGCGGAAGTGCGATGGTCGATCATGAACTGAAAAAGAGCGTAATTCGTGATGTGGCACTTCTGAAACTGGTTGGCTTCCGTCCGATCATCGTTCATGGCGGCGGCAAGGAGATCACACGCTGGATCAATAAGGTTGGTTTGGAGACAAATTTTGTAAATGGTCTGCGTGTCACAGACAAGGAAACGATGGAAGTGGCAGAGATGGTGCTGAACAAGATCAATAAGGGTCTGGTTTCCATGCTGGAAAAGACTGGGCTGAAGGCAGTCGGTCTGAGCGGCAAGGACGGTACAATTCTGAAAGTTGATAAGAAGCTGGCAGGCGGCAAAGACATCGGTTATGTAGGTGAAGTCAAGGAAGTGAATACACAGCTGTTGGAGATCCTTCTGGACAACGATATTATTCCGGTTATCTGTCCGGTCGGTTCCGATGATAATTATCATTCCTACAACATCAATGCAGACGATGCAGCCTGTGCGATCGCGACAGCAGTCAAGGCGACCAAGCTGGTATTCCTCTCTGATATCGAAGGTGTATACAGTGATCCGCTGAACAAAGAGTCTCTGATCAGCCAGATGACAATTCCGGAAGCCAGAGAATTTCTGAAAAGCGGAAATGTAGGAGGCGGTATGCTTCCGAAACTGGAAAACTGCATCAATGCGATTGAATCCGGTGTTTCCAGAGTACATATTCTGGACGGCAGAATGGAGCACAGTCTGCTGCTTGAGTTCTTTACGAATCGTGGAATCGGTACCGCGATCGTCGGAGATCAGACAGAATATCAGAATTCAGAGATGACAGAAGTATAACGGTAATCCGAAACAAGCAGACAAGTTTGGAAGAATCCTGTGGGAACAGACAGAAAGGAAGAGGACAGAATGACAGGCGAACAGTATATGGATTTGGCAGAGGAAAATGTGCTGCATACTTATAACCGCTTTCCGGTAGTGTTTGAGAAAGGGAAAGGCGTTACGATCACAGACGTGGACGGCAAAGAATATCTGGATTTTGGAGCAGGCATTGCGGTGTTTGCACTTGGCTACGGCAATCAGGCATACAATGATGCACTGAAGGCACAGATTGATAAGATCATTCATACTTCAAATTTATATTATACAGTACCGCTGGCAGAGGCGGCAGCCAAGATCGTCAAAGCAAGCGGTATGGACAAGGTCTTTTTTACAAACAGCGGAACAGAAGCAATCGAGGGTGCAATTAAAGCTGCGCGAAAGTATGCATATCTGAAAGATGGACGGACCGATCATGAGATCATTGCCATGAATCATTCCTTCCATGGCCGCAGTATCGGTGCATTGTCTGTGACCGGAAATCCGCATTATCAGGAGGCCTTCAAACCGCTGATGGGCGGTGTGAAATTTGCTGATTTCAATGATCTGGACAGCGTAAAAGCGCAGATCACAGATCGTACCTGCGCGATCATCATGGAAACTGTTCAGGGCGAAGGCGGCATTTATCCGGCGACAGATGAATTTATACAGGGAGTAAAGGCAATCTGTGAAGAAAAGGATATCCTGCTGATCCTCGATGAGATTCAGTGCGGTATGGGACGTACCGGAAGTATGTTTGCATGGCAGCAGTATGGAGTAGAACCGGATATTATGACCTGTGCCAAGGCACTTGGCTGCGGTGTTCCGGTCGGAGCATTTGTTTTGAACGAAAAGACAGCCAAAGCATCGCTGGTACCGGGTGACCATGGTACGACCTATGGCGGCAATCCATTTGCCTGTGCAGCCGTTTCAAAGGTTTTTGATCTTTTTGAGGAAATGCAGATCATAGATCATGTCAGAGAACTGACTCCGTATCTGGAGCAGAAGCTGGATGAACTGGTTGCAAAATACGACTTCCTGACAGCAAGACGCGGCAAAGGTTTTATGCAGGGCATTGTTGTTGCAGGCCGTCCGGTCGGAGCAATCGTCAAAGCGGCATTGGACAATGGCCTGATCGTGCTGAGTGCCGGTTCCGATGTGATCCGTCTGGTACCGCCGCTTATCATCACCAAAGAAAATATCGATGAAATGATCGAGAAGCTGGAACAGTCCTTCTAGGGGAAATGCTGAATAATGCGTAAGATTTGACATATACTAGTACAACGAAAATGAAGTTTCTGATGCATGGGTGCAGAGAAATTCTTTCTGCGGCAGTTCAGAAATTCAGAAAAGGAGTACAATTTATGTGGGGAATCTTGATCGCATTATTATCCGGAGCTCTGATGAGTATTCAGGGCGTCTTTAATACAGAAGTAACAAAGCAGACAAGCCTTTGGGTTTCGTCTGCTTTTGTGCAGTTTACCGCCTTGCTGGTCTGTCTGTGTGCATGGCTGATCACAGACCGGAGCAGTTTCCTGCGGCTGGCACAGGCAGAACCGAAGTATATGCTGCTCTCAGGCGTGATCGGAGCGTTTATCACAATCACCGTAGTCAAGAGTATGGGCAGTCTCGGTCCAGCCCGCGCCGCAATGCTGATCGTCATTTCACAGCTGATCGTGGCATATCTGATCGAACTGTTCGGTATGTTCGGTGTGGATAAAACACCTTTGGAATGGCGGAAAGTGATCGGAATGGGGATCGCTATTGTTGGAATTATTATCTTCAAGTGGTAGAAGCGAATATTTGTACTTGCTCATATGTCGAAAAATCAGTATAATAGTCGAATTGACAAAAGAATCTGGAGGTTACACCTTGAAATTTTATACACATAAAAATACATTGGATCTGCCGACCTCATTTGAGCCGATGGGAGAGATCGGAGGGTTTCAGGTCCGTCCGGGAATGTTTGATGTCAACGGGGCAATGGCTTTACCCTGCGGCGTAAACTTCACCGTCCACACACATGGAGGAACTTCCTGTGAACTGCTTTTGTTTCACAGAGAGGAAGATGAACCGTACGCAGTCCTGCCGTTTCCGGAGGCTTACAAGATCGGTGATGTCTATTCCATGATCGTTTTTGGTTTAAATATAGAAGAATTTGAATATGCGTATCGGATCGATGGACCGTATCGTCCAAAGGAAGGTCTGATTTTTGATAAAAACTCGGTTTTGCTCGATCCCTATGCCAGAGCTGTTACAGGACAGCGGATCTGGGGTGAGAAAAAAGAAAAAAGCTATCATGCCCGTGTCGTCAAAGATACGTTTGACTGGGGAGATATGCCGCAGTCCAAGCGGGAACTCAGTGATCTGGTGATCTATGAGCTTCATGTGCGCGGCTTTACCAAGCATGAGTCCTCAGGGGTAGAAAACAAGGGTACTTTTGCGGGATTGAGAGAAAAGATTCCTTATCTGAAGGAGCTTGGAATCAATGCTGTGGAACTGATGCCGATCTTTGAATTTGATGAGACTATGAACTCCAGAGAGGTGGACGGCAAGACACTGCTGGAATACTGGGGTTACAATACGGTTGGTTTTTTTGCTCCGAATACAAGCTATACTGCGCGGCAGGAGCACAATCAGGAAGGCACTGAGCTGAAGGAGCTGATCCGTGAGCTTCATGAAAACGGAATTGAAGTGATCCTCGATGTCGTATTCAATCATACGGCAGAAGGAAATGAAAAGGGACCGACATTCAGCTTCAAAGGATTTGACAATAAGATTTATTATATGCTGACGCCGGACGGCTATTATTATAATTTCAGCGGCTGCGGCAATACGCTGAACTGTAATCACCCGGTCGTGCGGCAGATGATCATTGAGTGTCTGCGCTACTGGGCGGTCAGCTATCGCGTCGATGGATTCCGCTTTGATCTGGCAAGTATTTTGGGACGTAACCTGGACGGTTCACCGATGAACAATCCGCCGCTTTTGATGAGTCTTGCCTATGATCCGGTACTTTCTAACGTCAAGCTGATCGCAGAGGCATGGGATGCAGGCGGTATGTATCAGGTGGGAAGCTTCCCGGCGAACAGACGATGGGCAGAGTGGAACGGCAGATACCGTGATACGGTGCGCGGCTTCCTCAAAGGAGACTGCTGGGAGGCAGGAACGGCAGCATGGAGTATCGCAGGCTCCGGTGACTTATATGGAGGTTTTCATACCGATTATAAGGGCGATTATGTAGGCTACAATTCCTGCGTCAATTTTTTGACCTGCCATGATGGATTTACGTTGTACGATCTGTATGCGTACAACGAGAAACACAACTGGGCGAACGGCTGGGGCAATACGGACGGAGCCAGTGACAATCGAAGCTGGAACTGCGGCGCAGAGGGAGAAACGGACGATCCGGAAGTATTGAAGCTGAGAGAGCGGATGATCCGAAATGCCTGTGCAGTGCTGATGTGCAGCCGCGGTACGCCGATGTTTCTGGCAGGCGATGAGTTCGGCAATACACAGTACGGTAATAACAACTGCTATTGTCAGGACAATGAATTGTCGTGGCTTGACTGGTCTCTGCTGAAAAAGAATCAGAGCTTGTTTGAATTCTTTAAATTTATGATCGCATATCGTGGCAGACATCCGGTAATCCGCAAGAAACTGCCGAATGCAGTCTGCGGCATGGAAGCAATCCAGTCACATGATATTTATGGAAATCAGCTGAATACCTCAGATACCGTGCGAACATTGGCGGTCAGCTTTGCTGGATATGACCGGGAGAAAGGGCAGGACGATCTGGTGTATGTGGCAGTCAATACTTATTGGGAAGATGCCACGATCACGCTTCCGGATCTGCATATGACGGGCGCTTGGTATCTGTCAGTCAATACATATGGAGACGGACAGGGCAGATATTGCTATC
>CAZEPO010000011.1:0-24489 GCA_964514125.1 uncultured Lachnospiraceae bacterium | reverse complement strand
TTCAGCAGTGCTTTCAAAATACTTTCTCCCTTCCAGTTTTTCACCATTATACTCTTTTAAAGAAGAATTTACAAATATATCTTTTAGCTTCCTCTTCTATTTATGATTTTGTATAAATATCAAACTGGTTTCTTCTCGCACCACCAATCAATGTAAGCCCATATTTCTGAGCCAATTCCACTGCTTCTCTCGTCGGCATTGTTTTGCTTACCAGAACCGGAATACCGGCATAAATTACTTTGCTTACCATATCTGTCGGCATACGACCGCTGATATAGAGCACCGTATGCTCAAGATTGATCTTATTTCGCAATGCATATCCAATTGCTTTATCTACCACATTATGACGCCCTATATCCTCACAAGAGAAAATGACTTTTCCTGCTGTCATAAGATAACAGCAGTGAGCCGCCTTTGTTTTCTGATAAAGCGGTAAATTGTGCTCAAAAAGCTCTGTAAGCGCGAAAATCCATTCCTTCTTCCATTCTATCGGCACAATTTTTCGTGTGTGTTTTGTCTTGTCTTTTTTGTTTTCCTTCAGCTTTACCTGTGCATGCCTTCCTTCACGATCAATTGTAAGCTTTGCCACATCCGCCGCCGAATCAATCTTTCTTTCACTCAATAGTCTTCCAAGGATCAATTCCGTAAGGTATTCCAGTGTACATGTAATCTGAAACGTGCTCTTGCCATCTGCAGATACTTCAAGAACATGCTCTCGTATCAGTTCTCTCTCTAATCTTTCCTCTGGTATCTCCTTACTGACTCTGATAATCTTCTGTCTGTAAGACAGTCTCTTTTCTATATCATATTCCTCTGTCTGCACGTTTTCCTCCCGAACACTTTTTCTTTCATTGTAAATCTGCACTTTACCTGTGTATACTTTAAATAACTTATAACTCTATAAACTTTCATCATAGATGCCTGAATTCCACTGTCTTTTTCTATTAGGAATTCTAATACAGCTATTTATCTTTTTTGCTTTCTGCTATATTTTTCAATTACAATTCAGTCATTATAAGCAGCTTGAATCTATCCATAAATTTCTCTGCAGTGACAAATCCATCTTTCTATTGTATAACCATCTTATCAGCTATTCCATAAGTTGACATACCCCTCTTAAGAACATGGTAATGTTCCCAAAAAAGGACCGCTGTTTTTGCAGCAGTCCTTTTTTCGTATGTTCAATATAAAACACAGGCCGTATAGGTAATCGTCATATCCCCGTAATGATATCTGAGCTTGTTCTCTTTGCAAACCTGTGTCACAAACAAGCCATACGCTTCCATAGACGAACAAGCCATTTCTGGGAAACGGCAAGGCTCCGGATATGCACATACACCGCAGATCCGGCACCCGCCTGCTCCGAGACATAATGCATCCGGATATTCTGCCTTTATTTTACTGATAAACGCAGCGAAATGTTTCAGATGTTCCTGTTCCGTCCTGATATATGCTTTGGCATCAATGCGACGAGCCAATGTACCTACCGTCTGCAGAAGAATTCCGTTTGTATACTTTTCCATGCGATGCATACATTCTTCCAGTGTGCCGCATTCCGGAGGACAGGTCCAGTTATGTCCATAGGCATGGCATTTATCAGATGCACAGGTTTCTCGTACCCAGCGCTCTGCTTTGAGTGTCTTTGGATCCAGCACGCCAGCTTCTGTAAACCCAGACTCCTTCGCTATAGCAACCCATTTATCCATAGTATTCTCTTGTATAGGTTTTCGGATCATGACAGGCAAGTATACCTTTCAGTTTCAGTTTCTTAACTTTGTCAAGTGACGCATACCAAGCAGCCACATCCGGTGTACTTCCTGTCGGCAATTCCATTTCCAGATTCATCTGATTCATAACCCAATCCCCGGCAATCATATAAGTACCCTCTACTGTATCTACCAGCACAGACTGGCTTCCAACCGTATGTCCCGGTGTCGTGATTACCCGAATTCCAGGTAAAATCTCTGTATCCCCTTTGACAGCCTGAAATCTCATAATTGCATGCAGCCAGTTTGGGCCGCCGCTTTCCTGCATAAATCCATAAGATTTTCTGGCAATCTTCATTGGATTTATAGCTGCTGCCATTTCATCCGCCTGCGCGATCAGTACTGCATTCGGAAAACTTTCCACATTCCATGCATGATCCCAGTGAAGATGTGTATAAATGATCATCTCTATCTGCTCCGGATCAACGCCCAATTTTCTGATTTCATCCACAATTACAATGCTTTCATTCGGTGTCCTCAGAGGATATCCTTTTTCCTGAATCTCAGCCAGACTCGGAGCTCCGCTGTCCACCATAATATACTTTTCATTTTCATCCTTCAAAAGAAATACACCATAGGCAAACGGCACCTCCGTTCCCACCGGCTGACGATAAAGGATGTCATGAATATCCATCACTCTCGTTCCCTGATTTACCGGATAAATCCTATACTTCATCCTAACTCCCCCCTTTATCTGCTTTTTTCGCCATAAGTAATTCTTGTATAACTGTCCGGATTATGAACCATAAGCAGCTTTGCACCAGTATCTTTCATATATTCCAGCACCTTTTCTCTGGAAGTATACCAATCTTCCAGACTCGTGAAGTTGCCATTCATTCTGCCTTTTTGATACTGTTCTTCTGTATAGAACAAATCCCCAACCATAATATATTTTCCATCTTCTGTATCAGCCACAACCGACATACTGCCTGGTGTATGACCAGGGGTAAATAAAAGTTCAATTCCATCCACCAGACCTTTTTTGTCTCCCTCAACGGTCTGAATCTGGCCCCATGCCCTTGCCCATGCCGGAAGTCCCGGAAGGTTAAATTTCTGATAGGATTTCGCCTCGATCGGATTCGGTGTCACAGCATGCTGAAGTTCTTCCTTCTGCACATACATGACCGCATTTGGAAACAATTCCAGATTGAAACAGTGATCCTGATGAAGATGCGTAAAGAATACATACTTCACTGCATTCGGATCAAGGCCACGCTCTGCCATTATCGTTTTCAGATTCGGTGCTCCTTCCATTTTGCGGAATGGATAATTGTACTTTGCAATATCTTCCTGTGATGCCAAACCAGTATCCACCATAATCAGCTCGTTTGTCTCATTGTTTTTTAGGCAAAAGCAGCCATACGTAAACATTACCGGTGCACCGGCATAATCCTTATAATAAAATGCTGCAGCGGCTTCCGGTGTAGACTTACTGAGTGCAAGCGGATAAATTGTATATGTTGCCATTTTATATACCTTCTTTCCTATTTTTTCATATAAAGAAATTATAAAATGG
The DNA here is from genome assembly GCA_964514125.1 of uncultured Lachnospiraceae bacterium. Classification (GTDB taxonomy): domain Bacteria; phylum Bacillota; class Clostridia; order Lachnospirales; family Lachnospiraceae; genus Choladousia. Next base: position 21,207 of record CAZEPO010000011.1, on the reverse strand, counting down.
AATAGTACGCATGTCTAATTTGCAATATTTATCTGCATATTACAGAGTTTTATAGCTTTTCAAAAAAAGAAAGCCCCTATTGGGCTTCCTCTAAAAATCAGCAGATCTGGAAATCTCTTCCCATTGCTCTATTTCTTTTGTTCTGTTTTCCAAAAGCTTTTTGGTTCGGTCTACCGCAACGCTTCCTATCAGTAGCCGTTTCGGCGGATTCTCCGCTTCTACTGCTGCAATCAATGCTGCACCAATTTTTTTCGGATCTCCCGGCTGATCCTTCTGGTTTACGTAATTCTGCACATAGCGTTTCCATGCAGTCTCCTTATAATCATCAATTTTCATCGGCGAACCCTTCAAAGAAGAATCATAAAAATGTGTACGGAACGGTCCCACTCTACAGCGATAACACGTATTCCAAGAGGTTCGACCTCCGCTCTCAGCCCTTCTGACAGCAATACGAGAGCTGCCTTGCTTGCTGCATAAAAGCCAGAAGCTGCAGACGTCTCCTCTGCTGCCAGCTGAATACTCTCACTGTCATTCACATCAAGTGCTGCCGCTAATGCTGTATTTGGATACTCTTCAATCACGCTTCCAAGTTTGTCCACATTGCGTGCTGTAACTACTGCATTGTAGCCTGCCTATAATACTGCCTGTGCTATGTACGCGACAAACCCGCCTTCTGAACATCCAGTAATAAACCATGTTTTCATGCTTTTCCATCCTTTCTTAAATCTGATTGATATATCCGTTCGCAATGTATCCGAACACTGTATCATGTAGTTTTCTCTGTTCAGGATAATGCTTTACTAAGTGATTTACAAAATCCTCATAACAGAACTGCATTTTCCGATCAGCTACAAAAGAAAGATACGTAGACTGCATAAAATCCACTTCCAAAATCGGATGTCTGACATAACCCTCTCCGTACATAGTATCAAAACTGTCCCAGGCACAAAAAGCAACGTAATCATCTGCATCTCTATGCTGTTCAATCGTTTTGTAAAAATCAAATGTATTCTGCTCCTTTTCGTACTGGAGCGTATACCCCTTCTGCGAACAAAGCTGATCACATAAATTTCTAAAAGAATGCTGCTTTGTTAATCCATACAGTTTTTCGTCCTGCAGATCACTCAGCTTCAGGCCATCCCTCATTGCCAGTCTATGCTTCTTTGATGTGACGATTGCAATATCTTCACGATATAAGTTGATATTGCCGATTGCCCGGTCTTCAATTGCATGAAACGCAATAGCAAAATCAAGTTGACCGCTTTTTAACATCGCTACAGTAGTCTCTCTGTCCGCACAGATTGTTTTTACCGTAATTCCGTCCACATTCAGCAGATTGCCCATGGAAAGTGTTGCATAAAGTAACGATTTTTCTTCACACCCGAGGTGGAGTTCTGACTCTCTCGGCTGCAGCAGCTTCTCTTTTGTTTCATAAAGCTGTTCAAATGCATCATTTACCTGCTCAAAATTTTTTAATAGTTTTTCACCTTCCGATGTAAGTATCAGTCCGTTTCTTACACGGAAAAAGAGCTTAAGCCCAAGTTCCTTTTCCATATTGGAAAGTGACAGACTAAGTGCCGGCTGCGTGATGTAAAGCTCCTTTGCTGCCTCGCTCAGGTTCAGATGCTTCACGATCATCAAGAATCTTTTTATTTGTATATAGTCCATATTTTCCCCCCGCATGATTATATGGTTTTATATTGATTCTAATTATTTTATCATTACTGCACTCTGCTGGCAAATACGAATCTAATTCCTGCAATTTCTTACCGTTTTCTGCTCCGCGCTATGATTCCCGCACCGCAAACATCAGTGGAACAGATGCTATACAACATACCGCCATAAACAAAAATCCAGCAAAGTATGATCCGGAAGCAACCTGCATTCTGCCCACAAGACTCGGACAAAATGATGCTGTCAATGTCACCAGACTGACAATTGAAAAATTCATTGAAAAATACTTGTTACCATAAAGTGCTCTGATCACACACGGAAGTGATGCTCCCTGACAGCCGTATCCAAACAGCAGCATACATACCGCTGCAATCATAAGACCATTCATACGATTGGAAAGTGCAAACAGTCCAAGAATCGAAGCCACCGCATAGATCAGACACGTAATCCTTATTGAAAGCTTGACCCCATATCGATCAATGCACTGTCCTGCAATCGGTCTGGCCAGACCATTACAGATGCTCATGGCACTCACCACGTATGCTGCTGATGACGGAGATATTCCTAATTCTCCCTGCAATGCAGGCGCCACATGATTCAGATATCCCAACGCAGTCATTACGAGAAAGTTAGCCCCCAAAAAATAAATATAAAAACGTGGACTATGCAGCATCTGTGACGTTGTATAATCCTGTACCGAAGCAGCCACTGCTGCTGCACCCGGAAGTCGTTCAAGTTCTCCTGCATCAGGTCCTTTCATCATACAGCTTCCAAGAAGAAACACAATCAAATTGATCAAGCCCAAGATCAGGAATGTAAGCTTTGGTCCCTGAGTTTGAAGCAATTTCTGGCATACCGGACTCAAAATACTGGTGGACATGGCAAAACCCATCAATAAAAGTCCTGTGATCATTCCCTTCTTATCTGGAAACCATAATGGAATTACAGAGACGATTGTATTATAAATCATTCCAATTCCCAGTCCACCACATGCTCCATAAGTTACATAGAGCACAGAAATATGTGAAGTAAATGAAGTTGCTATAAATCCTGCACCGACCAAAATAGCTGCGATTACGGCAACCGTTCGATAACTGATCTTTCTGGACAAAATCCCTGCAAAAAGACATCCCAGTGAAAATCCCATCATCAGGATTGTAAATGCAAGGGATGTCTCAGTACGTGTCCAGCCATAAGTCTGTTCCAACGGATTCACGAAAATAGACCATGCATATGCAATACCAAGCAACAGAAGCATTGCAAAGCTTCCTAGCACATAAAAATATCTTTTTTTCATTTTTTCCTATCTTCTCTCTTCATATGATTATTTCCAAAAAGGAAGGTGGCAGCAGTGCAGACCAAACGCTGCTCTGCTGCCACTGAGGTAATTGGCTTGTCGATTTTTACGCTTCAAAGTCGGTCCGAACACTGTAATGTCTCCATGCCCGAAGCTCTTTCAGGCGGTTTTCCAGTACTACTTCTATCTTATCTGCTGCATCACTTCCCATCAGATATCTTCTCGGCGGGTTCTCTTCCTCGATCAAATCCACAATTGCGAGTCCTGCTTTCTCAGGATCTCCCGGCTGATCCTTTTTGTCTTTTACAAATTTCACATCTCTTGTCCATGCAGTCTCTGCATAATCATCTACCTTGTGATCAGCCATTTTCAAATTTGTTTCCGTATAGAAGTTGGTACGGAATGAACCAGGCTCCACAATCAAAACTTTGATTCCAAGCGGATTCACTTCCTGTGCAAGTCCTTCGCTCATCAGCTCAAGTGCTGCCTTACTTGCTGCATAATAACCCGATCCTACTGCTGATCGAACACCTGCAATAGAAGATACATTGATGATCGCTCCGTCCTTTTTAGCTCTCATATCAGGCAACACCTTCTTAATCAATTCAACCGGTCCAAAAAAGTTCGTCTGAAACAGTTCATCTACTTCCGTACAATTTCCTTCTTCCACGGAAGAACGATAACCATGTCCTGCATTATTTACCAGTACATCGATCATACCGAATTTTTCTCTTCCGAGTCTGAGTGCTTCCTCTACGCTCTTCTGATCCAGAACATCAAGCCGCACTGCAAGGCAGGTATCCGGATATTGCTCCTGAAATTTTATTACTTTTTCCACCGTGCGTGCAGTTACAATCGCTCTGTCTCCTTTTTTCAGAACTGCCTTTGCAATTCCTTCTCCAATTCCGCTGGAACATCCTGTGATCAACCAAGTTTTCATGTTTTTCCTCCTTCTGTCTTCCTAATTTAACGGGTTGTCGAAATGTCTCTGTTCATGATGTTTTCAACCAAGCGCTGCTGCTCCAGTATCTCTACCTCCATCATGGCTTTCCATTTGTGTGATTTATGACAAGACGGACATTCGCAGCTGTCATTCATTCTCTTGACAATCGCTTCTGCCTCTTTCCTTGTCGTACAATCCAGCTTTTCTGCATGTCCACATTCTTTTACAGTACTATAAATCATACATCCTTCGTCATGAAACTCCGGCCAATAGTATGAGCACCTGGCATAGTACACCTTTTCAAGTTCTGAACAATGCCTTTCTCCTTCTTTCAGCTTGTACGGACCTTCTGTTTTTTCTACCTTCATGAATGAATCCTCATTTTTTCACGAACTGTCTTCAGCCGTGTATTATAATCATCTAATCCAAGCTCCAACAGTTTTTCTTCCGTTGGAATACCATTTTCATCCCATCCTACTAATCTGTAGTATCGATCCAACAATTTTTCAAAACGAATCGGATCAATTTTGGTACCGGTTGTCCAATCTCCATCATGTGAATCATGACAATGAAGAATCTGCAAATCATCTTTTTTACAGCGTCCAACCTCCAATACATTGTAGCAGCGCTCCATATTCCAGATTTTCTCAGCCAATCGGTACAGGCGCTCATTGGTATATTCTACTCCGGTAACTGCAGTCAGCAGCTTCGCTCGCATCTCCCAATCACCTTTGTAGCCTCTTTCTTTATGATTTGGAGCCAGCGTCTCCGGATAAATCGTATCGCAAAATACTCCGCATCCAGTGATTACACCCGATAGCTCCATCGTTCTGGAAACATATTCCTTATTCAGATATGCAAGATCATCGTATTCGTCAGCATCCATCTCTGCTTTCCACGCTGGATCCGGATCAATCGTATGATCTACTCCATAATATTCCTTTGCCAGTTCCGGCAGCCGCAAAAACGGAGTCCGCCGTCCGCAAAAGTCAGGATATTTATGTCCCTGATCACTCATCGGATCTCTTGTACTCACTGCAGTCATCAGTGCCACTGCCACCCAATATGGATATTTCAATCCATACCAAGATCCAGTGCCAAGTGAATGATTACACATTCCCTGCATAGCATGATCGCTGTGTTTCAAGTAAACCCCGCCCAGTGTTTCACCACAGCGGGCCATACCTTCTGCAAGCTGATCACCAAACCCTTTTCTGTAAACATACATTTCGATGATACGTGGAAACAAGGCCGGATCATCCACATCCCAATGAATTCCTAGCAGCTGATCCATATCGATTCCTTCCATCTCAAGTTCCACAAGCCACATAAAAAGTGAAACCACTTCCCATGAATTGAGTCCATAATTGTTGATCATCCATGCACATTCTGCACCGCGCTTGAAATCCATTGGCCAACGATAATTACGATGAAGCTTTTTCTCTAGCCACTCCAGTTCCATTGGGCACATTGCAAGCCAGCCATAAATCAGCTTAGCCACACATTTTGAAGCATTTGTTGTATCTGCAGTTGTATGGTATGCTCCATTTGCCCCCCTGACAAATGTATATCCTGATAAATGGCATGGGACACCACAACCAGAACATGCATTTCCTTTCTGCGTAATATAGAGAGCTTCCCCGCGATCCAGTACATCCTGCGTTCTGATCACATGCTCTTTATCTAATGGTGAAGGAATGCCCATCGTAGCTGGCAGCGGATCTTTTTGCTTTGGTATTGCTTTCAGTTCCATTGCACTGTCCCGCAGTTCCAAAATTGTAGTCAAATCCTTTACCTTTGTTCCCCTGTGCCCTTTGAATACAACAGCTTTTACCTTCTTGTCACCCAATACAGCACCAAACCCTGCCTGTGCTGCACAATTGTCACGATCGGAAAAAATACCTGCAAATCGTACTTTGTTTTCCCCTGCCGGTCCGATAACGAAGCCTTCAGAATCTTCTCCAAAATCCTGCTTTAAAAATTTCTGTGTGTCCACACACATTCTGCCCCAGTATTTTTTTCCATCATGAAAAACAACCTGTGTTTCTGTCACTTCTACTACAACAGGCTCCTCGGATTTATTCTTCAGCACGATTCCGTCATACCCACACCGTTTCATTCCGAGATTCACACGTCCGCCAATCGACGAACGAGTGTAATGTTCAGGATAACACTGCGGTCCCACACCAAAAAAGTATCCTCGTCCGCCTGCCAATACTGGTGTACCGCAGCAGGGACCTACCATATAAATCAGATCATTATCTTCGTCATATGCACCCGCACCCGGTCTTAATCTATCCTGACATAACTTGGCCGCAATTCCCCTGCATCCTATATACTCTTCACACAGTTCCGAGATATCCTGTACCTCTGATGTACGAGCTGCCAAGTCAATCCAGAGAAGCTTCCCTGTCCAACCATATTCCAGTTCCTTCTTCATCCGATCCACCACCTGTTCCTTTATTTGCTGAGATGTATGGCCTGCTTCGGGCAGACTGCAATACAAAGCGGTCCACCTTCATATCCATGACACAGGTCACATTTCACGATTACTTTCTTTCCATTTACTATTTCTTTACGAATTGGCGCAATTTTATCCTGACCATAAGGACATGCCCTGGCACAGGCACCGCAGCCTTTGCACTTTTCTTTCTCTATATAGCGTGCACCTGTTTCTTCATCAAACTGTATCGCATCAAACTTACATGCAGCCACACAGGACGCGGCCTGACACTGTCTACAGACAGAAGCGTTAAAATGATAATCCAGCATATCTGCATCAATCCGGAGCGCCGAAAGGTAGGTGTTACATTCTCCTTCAAAATGACGCCCGGAGCAGGCGAACTCACAGGTCAGACATCCGCCGCATGCTTCCGTATCTACTACAATATGACGGGATTTCGGCATTTTCTTTATATCCATATAAGCTCCTTTCTTCCAGCCCCAGCACAGCTTTTCGCCGCATTCTTCGGAATATCGGCTAACTCGCTGTCCTTCTGCTCATACTTCTTTACCAGCTTGGCTGCTTTCTTTTTCAGATCACTGTATCCGATTTTTCCACAGGATGTTCGCGGCCAGTCTTCGCTAGATCCGGTGATCATATAATGAGGAATCTGAAAATCAGCCAGATGATTCTGCATATACGCTGCGAGCTGTTTTCGATTCGTCATCGTATCACAGTTCAGATCAATAAATGCAACCCCAACCTCGCCATACCTGGAGTTCTCAATTCCAACCGTCTCGACCGCTTTCACAAGTCTGCAGCTTCCAATAACATAATTCAGCTGCTGCGGAGATACATTTTCTCCATTTATTTTATACATAGAATCTTTTCGTCCCTGAAAAGAAAATCTTCCCTGTTCATCCAGATATCCTACATCACCGGTAGCAAACCATCCATGTTCATCAAAATGCTGTCTGTTTGCCTCCGGATTTCTGTAATATCCTTTTGTTACCGTCAGTCCACGACAATACAGTTCTCCTCGGAATCCTGTCTGCAGAATTTCTCCTGTAACAAGATTCCTAATCTGTATCTCCAGAAGTTTTCCATTTTGCATCTTCTCTCCCGCACATCCGGCTTCCTTCAGATACCCTTGATATTCCAAAAGTTCTGAAGTACTGCATCCCGGCGAAAACATCATTGTTGTGGAACCGCATTCGGTCATTCCATATCCAGTCGTAACATCTGTAATTCCGAGTTTTTCTTTAGCTTTATCCCAAACCCAGTCCGGGCAGGTCGACGCCCAATATCCGGCATGCAGATCCGGCAGACTAACGGTCGATTCGCCAATTGCCTCCAGCAGATGCATGATCACAATAGGTACGCAGATCACATCATTTGCATGAGTCTTTTTCATCATTTCAAGTATGTATGTGCCCTCTGACTTACGATCCGTCAGAATTACGCAACCACCAATCCAAAGGACAGCCAAAAGCCCCTCGTTATATCCAAAAATATGATACATAGGAATCGGAACAAGAATTCTTCTGCCCACTTCCATTTTTCTTGTACGGCAGGTTCCAAAGGAGGAGCGCAGCAGCATATCCTGCGATAGCATCACTCCTTTGGGAAATGACGTACTACCAGATGTATAAAGGATATCAGACATACGATACGGATCAATCATGGCAAGAACATCCGCATCTTTTATCTCATTCCCTTTATATAGGAATTGCGTCCAGTCAGTATGAGGAGGGAAAGTGTCATCTGTCTCGTTCTGATATCGAATGATCACAGCTTTCAAATGACCAAAAGCTTTTTGAGGAATTTTTTTTAATGTGTGACTGATCGCAAATTTACATCTTGACTGCCTGATCACATATGCCATTTCATCTTCTGCCAGCTTCATATTGATCGGAACCTTTACTGCTCCAATCTTAGAAAGCGCAAATGTCAAAAAAATATATTCTGGAGAATTATACAGTAAGACCGCAACATGGTCATCTTCTCTGATTCCACATGCATAGCAGCTTCTTGCCAGACGATTTACCTCTTCCAGCGCCTGCCCATAGGTATACTCACAATTCTGATAAACAACAAAAATCTGATTTTTAAACCTTACTGCACTTTTTTCAAACCTCGACCATAATGTATCCTCCTCCCATTTGGGATACATCCGGTCAAATTCCTGCAGTCGTTCTTCGGCAGTTCCTAACATAACAGTCTCCTGACAATCTTTTCATATAATCATTGAATCACATACAAAAGATCACCTTTTTGAAATGTCTCTCCTTCTTTGTAATTCAATGCTCGAATCCTTCCTTTCGCTGATGCTCTGACTTCACATTCTGTCTTCGTGCATCTGACTTTCATCAGAACATCGCCTTTCTTTACTTCATCTTCTATTCCAACCATCCATTTGCAAACCTGACCGCTGTATGGAACATAATAGCGTTCAAAGATCGTCTGATCGTATGCATAACGAATCGGTCTGATCTTCGGATCTGCTGCCGGAACAACCGGACCAGCCGGAATCAGCATTGGCGGTACCGGATCTGGTCCTGGTCTTGGTTCCGAAAAAGGAAATGGGATATCAATTGACTTTTTATCGTCCTTGGTCAGAACTGAAATTCTATAAAGCAGTCCAATCATAATCACGACAACCAGTACAATTGCAAGTAGCAAACCGGTCATCGGAATCTGTACAACCGTTTGATTCATACTGCTTTCCTCCTTTTCTCATTTAAAGCCCTACCTCTGCTCCCATACGAAGATAAAGATCCTTGATTTCTTCATCCTTCATCCCCAACAGTTCTCTCAGAACAGAAACACTGTGTTCTCCTGCCTGTGCTGCAAAGGTTTCTTTGGGCATATCAAAATTATTGAATTTGAACGGTGAACCATAGATCTGATATGTACCATTCTTGGAATCCGTAACAGGTATCATACATCCGCGATACCTGAACTGTGGATCCTCTACCAACTGCTCGATCGTATTCATCTCCCCAAATGGACATTTTGCACGAGTCAGTTTTTCTCTGCATTCTGCCATTGTATAGTTGGCAAGTACCGGATTCACGTATTCATCAATCAACACTTCACGATTAGCGACACGTGAAGGCCCATCCTTAAAACGTTCGTCCTGCGTCAGATCCGGCATGCCAAATTCTTCAAAAAATCTTCGATGCATTTCATCCCCAAACATCTGAAGAATAAATTCAGAATCTTTACATTTCACCGGCTCCGCGATCGCATTAGCCGGATGGCGGTTTCCAATCGGCCGTCGGATCATTCCACCGTTTACATAGGCTGCAATGGCCGCTTCCATCAGCGAAGTATACATATCAAACATCGATGAATCCAAATACGTTCCCTCGCCGGTCTTCTCTCTGCGAATAAGTCCCATAGCAATACCAAGAGCTGTCATAATGCCAGTTACCATATCTGACATGGACGGTCCTGCCTTCGTGAATGGACCTCCCATTGGTCCTGTCAAACTCATAAAACCACTCATAGCCTGTATCACCGTGTCAAATGCCGCACGATCTCTGTATGGACCATCCTGACCAAATCCTGAAATCGATGCGTAGACAATATCTGGTCTCACCGCCTTTACTGCTTCATATCCAAGTCCCATTTTTTCTGCTGAACCCGGTTTTCCATTTTCAACAAAAATATCACACTCTTTGATCAGCTTGTACGCCAGTTCTCGTCCAGCTTCTGTTTTTGCATTGATAAATACTGATTTTTTCCCTCTGTGAATATTAAAATACTCAGTCGAAGTTCCGTCATAACACGGCTTCATAGATCGCGTCGGATCTGGTCTTGCCGGATTCTCAATATGGATGACTTCTGCACCAAAATCTGCTAATATTGCAGTACAATACGGACCTGATTTTGCTGCTGTAAAGTCAAATACCTTATACCCTTCAAGAGGACGAACACTCATTTTTTTCCTACCTTTCTGCCATTGCATCAGCGCGGCGATACAGAATGTTTTTTCTTTCGTTCCGGAATCGGAATCAATTCCGGATTCTTATTTCTCAAAAACTCCAATGCTTTGATCAGTCGTACTCTGGTCTCGTTCGGTTCAATAATGTCATCTGCCCACATATGCGCACACATAGCATATGGGGTTCTTGCATTCGTAAACTCCTCTACTGCCTCCGCCAGAATCTCATCCGCGCGCTCCGGATCTTTTTTCATTTTATTTCTCATAATGATCTTGCATGCGGACTCCGGATTCATGATTCCATAATCAAAGGTCGGCCAATACAGGTTCACATCGATATTAAACAGATTGAACCCCATCGGAAGGCAGGCACCTCCAACATTCTTGCGAAGTACTACCTGAATCTTCGGAACAGTCGCACGATAGCATGCCTCAAGTGTTTTGGCACCATGTCGGATGATTCCTCCATGTTCCTGGTTTTTGCCCGGAAGAAATCCAGGTGTATCTGTCAACGTGATCATCGGTATATTGTAACAGTCGAGAATATCTACAAATCTAGCAAACTTATCCGATGCATCCATGTCAAAGCAACCTGCCTTGACATCTGTATTGTTTGCAATGAAACCAACGGTCTCACCCATGACACGTGCAAAACAGCAAACAATATTGCGTGCCCAATAAGGCTGATATTCATATATACTGTTTTCATCTGACAAAAGCTCGATCACGCGATGACAGCTGTATGATTTTTTCGAATCATCAGGGATAATACTATCCAATTCATAAATTCGACGTTCCACGTCATCTTTATATGGATAAATTGTTGTTTTTTCATTACAGTTCTGCGGCATATAGCTCAAATATTTTTTCACATGCCAGATTGCTTCTTCATCGTTTGCTGCCCACTGCTGTGCGTTGCCAGAAATCATGTTTTCAGTCCACGCACCTGCCAAAGTCTCTCCATCTACTTTTTCTCCGGTAACTGCTTCAATCACATCCGGCCCGCAAAGAAAGAAACGGCTTGTTTTGTCTACACAGATCATATAATCGTTCAGAATCGGTGCATACGCCGACCCGCCTGCACAGGCACCCATAATCACAGAAACAGTCGGAATGTAGCCAGAGTTCTTGGCCGCCAGCATTGTACATTTGATTACATCACGAAAGTGTGCTTCCTGTATACGTCCTCCGCCGCTATCCCAGAAGTATACACAAGGACATCCATTTCTGGCTGCTTCTTCGCTTGCATGATTAATCTTTTTGCAGTGGTTCTGTCCCATCGTTCCGCCTAACACAGTAAAATCCTGAGACACAGCATAGGTAAGCCTTCCGTTGACTTTTCCATACCCTACTACCACACCATCACCAGGTGCATGCTCTTTGTCCAGTCCATGGAGATTTGTGTCCGGTGCTGCAAAAATATTGTATTCAACAAACGTTCCTTTATCGAATAACAGATCCAATCGTTCTCTGGCAGTCAGTTTTCCACGGTCATGCTGACGTTTCACCTTGGCCTCACCGCCACCCTCTTTCCATCTATTTTTTTTCTCAATGAGTTCGAGCAATTTTTGTTTAGTGGTTTCTCCCATAAGATGCCGGGCTCCTTTCATCGGTTCTTGCTGTATTCTTTCTTTTCTGTTTTGTATACTAAAATTGTACCATTTCCATCGTATTTGTAAATTTTATAAAATTAAGCATTCAATAACATTTACTTATGATAAAAAGTTTTTCTGTGTCGAATATATACAACAGCTGCCAGAATCATTCCAACGGCCATCAATCCTGGAACGACCATATATACCGGTATGTAACTGCCGGTCAGATCTGCTGCCATTCCCGGAACCGAACTGAATACCAATACCGCGCCAAGATATGTAAGCTGAAAATACTTGCCCGTTTTCATATATTTCTCCGGTGTCTCCAGATCGCCTGCGATCGTCATCATCCCGACGGTTGCAAGTGTGGTTCCAAATCCTAGCAAAATACCTGCTGCATAGGCAAATCCTATATTTCCAGTCGTACATAAGGCGAGAAAAATCAGTCCCACTACAATCGTCACATAATAAATCAGATTAATATAAAAGGATTCAAAACGATCTACCAAAAAACCATAGATACATTTTCCCACAATCAGAGTCAGACCAATAGATGAAATTACCTTCGGCGCAAGCATTGAATCAAAATTCAATTCATGAAAATACACTGCCAGGTGATTTATTTCCGGCTGTGTACAGATTCCCAAAAGCATCATAGAAAAAAACATCATCAGCTTTTCTGCTACAGTCAGTCCATGTCCCTGTATCGACTTTTGTTTGCCTTGCTTCTCACTTTCCTCTTCTCCCCAGCATATCAAACCTGCTTCCTTCGGACTTTCCCGGATTGTCAAGAAGATCATTCCTGCCGTCACAGCCATGATTACCGCATTCATTCGAAATGCCGCGTACATTCCTTTCTGCTCTATCACAGTGGTTAGAATTGTCGGCAGAATCATCATAGCTACACCTGTACCACTTCCGCTGATTCCCAGTGCCAATGTACAGTCTTTCTTGAACCATCGTCTGATCAGGATTGATGCCGGAAGAATTCCGCCCCATCCATAGCAGATTCCAGATAACGCTGCTGCTGCGAGAAACATCGGATACGTCTTCGCATGACTGTAGATTACAAAAGCGGTCATTCCGATCAAAAGATTGACCACCATTCCTCTCCGCATCTTCATTCGATCATAGTACTGTGTGATCAACGCGATTCCAATACAGCCAAATACATTGCGTACGGTAAGAATACTCGACGCCTGCGTATTCGTAAGTCCACTCTCTACCAGATAGGGCTGAAATACAGAAAAGGTTCCATTCGTAAGTCCCATACAGCAGGAAATCAGTATTGTACTCATCAGACAAATAAGCCAAGGATATATTTTTCTTTTCATAATTCCTCCTAAATGCTATAATAAGCAGAAATAATTAAAACAGGGGTATAGTTATGAACTATCAACAGGTAAAACAATTTCTCGCAATCGTAAAACATATGAATCTTAGTAAGGCTGCCAATGAGCTTTATATTTCCCAGCCTGCGCTCAGTCTTGCACTTGGCCGCTTGGAAAGCGAACTTGATGTACAGCTTTTTTACCGCGATGGCAAAAAACTGATCATCAGTCCGGCTGGCGAAAAGCTTTATGATTATTTTGTTCAGTTAAAAGAGGCTCATGACAAGCTGACTGACACTGCTGACGCATTTCGCAAAGAAGGCAACGTCAATATGATCACCATTGGATTTTCAGTCAGTGCCCTTTTCTTTTCTACCCTGTATATGAGCGGTATGTTTGGATCTTACGATTCCATCCTGCTCAAAAAGATTTTTGCCGACAAAGATCAGATTCTTACCTTACTGAAAAACGGAATGATCGATTTTGCAGTTACTTGTCCACCGATTGAAGATGCTAAAGTTTCTACTCAAAATATTTTTTCTGAAAACTATGTGCTTGTAGTCTCCTCTGGTCATCCGCTTGCAGGTCGAAAGAGTATATCCGTATCAGAACTGAAGGATGTCGCTCTGACTGGTTTGAAAAAACATCAGCCGACCCGCCAGCACAATGACATGCTGTGTGCGCAAAACCATATCACCCCCAAATACGGTCTTGAATGTGACTATCCAGAGTATTACGCAGCAGTCAATGAATGTGCCTATACCGATAAGTTTGCCAATATCATCTCTGAGAACTTCTTTGAAAAAGGCTATGGAGACGGTTATGTCGTCATTCCGTTTTCCGATGGAAACATGGTACGCCAGACTTCCATTTCCTGGCTGACTGAGATCAAATACAATCTGAAATACAAGGATCTTCTCGAATATATCATCGACAGTGTCCGGGCTCAGCAGGATTATCACCTGCAGTTTTCCGAAATCATGTCAAAAATCTTTTAGAAAAAGCAGCCGAAACATGTCGGCTGCTTTTCGTTTGATACATCTTTGCACATTCACATGCTTTACCCAGTCACAGGCTTAGAGGAGAATTGTCATATATGTATTTGTTTTTTAATTTGTTTACTAGAAAATACGCGGCATGATGAAACTGTACAGTACACAGAATCCCATAATCACTGCACTTGAAATCCACATACAGACCATCATGTTTTTGAAATCTTTGCTTCTTGCAATTCCCATCGGTGCAAGCACTGTCGCATTCGGATAAATAACCGATGTCACATAAGACCCTGCTACCAACACAATTGACCACATGCCCATGCTCAGGCCATTCTGCTCAATCATCGGCATGAACAGCTCATGAATGATCTGCATTTGTGCCGCCGCACCTCCATTGATACCAAATGCACCGACAAATGTTCCAAGGAGCATCACCATGGTCTTGGATGGACTTGATCCAACCATACCAATAAACAATTCACCTAACGCATCAAAACCTCCGGCTACATTTACAACATCAACAAGAAGCTGATAAAGAACACAGACAAGGAAAATCGACACTGTGTTTTTGCATCCTGTATAGAACGCTTCACATGCTTCATTTACATTCATTTTGGATGCAACCGCTACAACCATTGAAAGGAATGGGAGAACAAAAATAACAAATGCCATTCCCTGACGTTTTAAAATTGCATATGCAATACATGCCGCAAATGCGATAACAAAAGCAATCGTAGCTCTCTTCTCTGTCGCAGTCGGTGCAACTGACATACATTTGTCAGCCTCACTGATTTCATAAACCTCTGCATTTGCATCTTTCTTTACTTTCTTATTGATCCAGAATGCCAGAATAAATGCCGTAGCAAGCATAACAATGAGGTACGGACCTGATCCCCACAGCAAATACTGCGGATAAGAAAGTCCAGTAAGGCTCATAGCCATGATATTCGGTGCTGCAAACGGTGCAAGCAGCATGCCTGCCAGACCAGACAGAATAAATGAGACCGTTACTGCTACCGGAGCAACACCTGTCACTGCGAGCATCGGTGCCAAGACCGGCATAACGATTGCTGCTGAAGATGTTGCAGAACCGATACATGTAGACAGAACAAACTGACAAATGATCAGTGCAACCAAAGCCTGTTTCTGTGTTTTCACACCCAGCTTATTTACGATCATTTTGCACAAGGTCGAACTGACACCTGCCTTCTGCAGTACAATGCCAAGACCTGCACCTTCCATGATCAGAAAACCTACCTGTCCAAGTGTGCTGGAAAGAGCTGCTCCTAACTGAGCACCAAACGTAGTCGCACCATTTCCGGTCAACAGCCATCCCACTACAATCGAGATCAAAAGCGGAATGATCATATCGATTCCTTTTTTGAATGCCAGAATAATATAAAGTACCATTGGTATCAATCCAAGTAAGGATGGATACTCTTTAATCAATCCCCATACTCCAAGTTCCATATCTTTTCCTTTCTTTTCGACTACCCCCTAAGCAACATGAAACACACAATCAGGTCACTAGCATAGAACCTATAAATCCCTGAATTGCAGCCATTCTCTTTTCTTCCGGTACAAATGTAAGAAGCTCGGCCAGTTCTTCTATCCCTTCCGGAAAGTTTGGATTCATGCATTCTGCAAGAACTTCAGCAGGAAGCTTCGCAGCTTCGTCCTGCCGTTCCTTTGTCAATGTACTATAGTCAAACAATTGCATCATTTTCCTCCTTCTCTTGTATCTGCTACCAGCGGAAATTATTCACATATTCACATACAGCTTCCAGATTTTCACGTTTGCAGTCATTGCGGAACGCCATCATCTTGTCCTGACTGAGAATAAATCCATCTCCAAGTGCATCTGCGAGATATTTCACCTGATCCACACACTGCTCCGGAGTTCCGTTTCCGAGCAGAGCCGCAGACATACCGCCTGCAAGGCATACATTCGGAAGCTTCTTTCTCACTTCGATCAGATCATCCAGCTCCAGTATCATGATAATATGTCCTTTCGGATAATCCTGGAAGTACTCAGCAAACCGCATAATGCTGTTTTCCAGATAAAATACCACCGTCTTGTCAGCTGCAACAATCAGATCCAAATATTCCTTCAGATGCGGCCAGTAATAGGTATCCCACTGCTTCTGGCTGATTGTTCCATGTGCAAGCATCGCAATCATAAAGTCTGCCATATACAGTGAATCCTTGCCTTCCATATCAGCAAGTGTCTTTTTCAGATTCGGAATGATTTCTGTTTCCTGTATATAATTCAGGCAGTCCAGCATTTCCGATTTCTTTCGTCTCATATCAAATGCGATTTCTTTGATACCACGATAATATTTCGGAAATCTCTCAAACGGCACCTGAACAGAACCACCCGCTACATCTGTATTGTAAACGCCAAGGCAGCCATATTCTTCTACCATCATCTGACCCATGTAGCCTGCAAATGCACTTGCTTCCTGCTGTTTGATAAATGCATCCACAAAATGCTTTTTATCAAGTCCTGGATATTTGCGGTTGAACATCCGCCAGTTCATTTCTGCACGTTCGCTCTTATAATCCGGATATTCATCCTGATTCATCAATACATGATCGAAAAAGTTGATTGATTCATTCTCATCGTCGATCATGATATGATTACCAGCTCCCATCGCCTGGGATGGAAGGATCAGATTACGTGTATTCAGATCCATATGAATATCAAATTTATACTTTTCCTGAAACTCCCTCTGGATCAGTTCCAGTGTCGCATAATCAGACATAGCCTGACTCAGCTTGACCTTTCGGTCTGAATCAAGAATCTTCCATGTATAAAAATTGCTCAGATGAATGATTCTATCCACATGTTTAAAATTCGTACAGTCACGGACACGCTGAAGATTATCATAATATTCCTGACTTAATTTCATTCTATACCTCCTGTAACAGGATTGCCATCTAATATTACATTTTTGATGACATCCGTTTTATGCTGCCCACTCCTTGCAATACTGTACGGTAGTCTGCGGATTATGCGCCCACGCATCTGCACCTACCACTTCACAGTATTCCGCACTTACCGGTGCTCCGCCAATCAAAATATGCATATCATCTCTTAATCCAGCTTCTTTTAATGCTTCTACTGTTGCTTTCATAGAATCGATTGCAAGTGTTAATACACCGCTGAGCAGTACTATTTTCACGCCTGTTTCTTTTACCTTATCCACAATCACGCTTGGTGGCACATCAATTCCAAGGTCAATGACATTGAATCCGCCTGCTTCCAGCATAGAACGTACAATGTTCTTGCCGATATCATGAAGGTCATTTTGAACAGTGCAAAGAATTAATGATGTCTGAGGACCGTCTCCGCCGTCACCTGAAATCAGTGCATCTTTCAAGATGCCTACAGCCTGACTCATCAGATCGCCCGCAAAAATCAAATCACTGACAAAATACTCGCCTTCCTCAAAATAACTTCCTACAATATCCATTCCCTTCTGGCATGCATCCATGGCCTCCGCTGCCTGGCTGCCGCCTTCTTCCATAACCTGTTCCAGAAGCTCTACGACTGTATCCTCCTCCAGTTCTCCCATTGCTTCTGCAAGTGCATTCATGTCTACCATATTTTTCCTCCTTTTAGTAAATGGCTTTTATTTGAAAGTTGAACAACTTCCTATGCTTTTGATTTTTTTACTCCGAAAATTCCTTTTCTATACGCTTTATTGTATCTTCTGCAGTATCCATCTTTTTGAAGCAGCGCATCTGTCGCATACATTACTCCCATTGAATCCTTATTCAACGGGTCGGCAATCATCGAATCCAGTCCTGCTTCCATTGCCATAACAAGGAAGCTGATATTAACAACCTTCCGTGCCGGCATTCCAAATGAAATATTAGAAAGTGCCGCTGTAATATTGACTGTCGGATATTTCTCCTTGATCATTTTGATTGCCTTACAAAATTCAAGCGCTGAATTATCTACCGCAGAAAGCGCAAGAACCAGTGGATCTACATGAATCCGATCTGGTGTAATTCCATATTCTGCCGCTTTTTCAATCAGTTGAAACGCAAGCGCTGATTTATCCTCTGCCTTTTCTGCAATTCCCTTAGGATCACAGCACAAAGCAACAACACCCCACTCCGGATTTTCTTTTAAAAGCGGAAGAAGCACATCACATTTGTCTCCTTCCATTGAGATTGAATTGATCAACCCCGGCTTCTCCAGTTTTGGAAATACCTTTAACAGCATATGTGGATCCGGACTGTCTATGCAGATTGGCTTTTTGGCAACGCTCTGAACCACATCAATCAACCAGCAAAGTGCCTCGTACTCTAACTCTGGTACTGTTCCAGCACAAACATCCAGATAATCCGCTCCCGCTGCTTCCTGACGCTGTACCAGATCAACAATCCACGCTTCGTCTCGGTTCGCTATGGCAGCAGCCACACTCGGAATTGCTCCATTAATTTTTTCTCCAATAATAATCATCGAAACATCTCCTTATCATCATTTTGTTCTGCGTTGTTTCTTTCTAATTCGACTTTATCAGAGACTTGCCAATAAGAAAATTTTGTTTTATAAATATCGCTATAATAAACATTTATAAATCCAAATCCTTTTTGTTGGTTTTGTCTATTATATTTTTTCTCTTTTGTGCAACTTTACGTTTTTTTCATCTGTTTATAAGTCTTTTTAATATCTAATTAAAAACTCTTAATGACCAAAAAAGGGAATAACATCGCTGCTATTCCCCTTCACCTGATTAAAAATTCAAATTTGCTATAAATTTTGTCTGAAAGTCTTTTTCTGATGCCAACTCCACAAATTTAATCCTTCGCATCAGCTGCTCTGCACAATTCCATTGTTCTATATCTGCCAGTGCAGCCTTAGCACCGTCCCCGGCAGCATTTCCAATTCCTCTTATACTGCCTCTGCATTCGTTTGGAAGCAGACCAATCTCACATGCATTATCCGGATCCATATAATTTCCAAATGCACCTGCAAGCAATATCTGTTCCAAATCCTCTAATTTCCAATCCAGCTTTTTACACAATATCTGAATACCGGATATAATTGCACTTTTCGCCAACTGAACCTCTCGTATATCCTGCTGTGTAATCGATACATGCTCCGTCAGCATGATCTGTGACTTTCCATTATCACGCTTAATACGCCATGCATTCTTTTTTGCAAAATCAGTTTTCAGCCTATCTTTTCGCTGTATCCTGCCTCTGGATTCGATCATGCCTTCTCGTTTAAAAAGGGCGATCGCATCAATCAGCCCAGACCCACAGATGCCAATCGCTTCTTTTTCTCCGATCACTGATAGCTTCAGCTCACCATTCTCTATCTTCAGATGCTGAATTGCACCCCCGATTCCACACATACCGCAGGATATTCTGGCACCTTCCAACGCCGGTCCAGCCGCTGTTGAACAAGTATACGCCTGCTCCGCGGTTCCCATCACAAGCTCCCCATTTGTACCAATATCAATCATCAGCGTTTTCTTTTTTTCATGCAGAAAATCAACTGCCAAAAGGCAGCCTGCTGTATCTGCACCTATGTATCCCGCCAGATTCGGCAAAAACTGTAAAAACGCTTCGGGTGCAATGTTCAGTCCATAATCGTTTGCCATCCCCTCAAACGAATTTTTCATCGCTGCATCGTAAGGAACCTGCAAAAGTGAACTTGGATCAATTCCAAGAAATAAATGATGCATACAAGTATTCCCAACAAGCAAAATCTGATAAATCTGATGTCTTTCTATCCCAGCCTGTACAGCAAGCTCTCCCAACATTTCATCTACTGCCTGTCTGATCATTCTAGTCAGCATTCCATCACGATGTTCAGCCTCATAAGCAGCCCGGCTTACTACATCTGCTCCATAGATCCGCTGCGGGTTAAATCGACTCGTAACCGCCAGCTGTGTCCCATCCTTTTCATCAAGGAGATATCCTACAACAGATGTTGTTCCTATATCAAATGCGGCAAGCACCATTGGCTGATCAGCCTGCAGTCCCAAACGCCTTCGGCAATAAGGCTTCCACTTATCATAATTCCTGCAGCCCTTCCTAAGCATCTGTGCCTCTCCAGGCTGCTGTATCCATACATGCATAGAAGACATAACGCTGTAATGGCAGGCCAACACGGTTTCTTTCGTTTCGCTCTGCATGATTTCCACAGCACACTTCCCGCAGCTACCCCTTTTTCCGCATGGATAATCAAAAGCTATTGCAGCCAATTGAATGGCATCCGCTAATAAGATACCTTTTTCTACCTCAATTTCCTTTTTCTGATTTTCAAAATAAAGTTTGCATACCGTTCTGTCCGAACTCATTCCCGCTACTCCCTCACACAGTATCCGTGATTATCTTTTCCTATTATAAGTCCTTTACTTAATTTACGCCAGAGAAGTGTTGCCTCACAATTCTTATGTGCGTCAAAAGAAGCCTTATCCCTCCAAATCTCTAGCAAGCGTAAAACATCTTTTTCCTGCGGCGGAATCAAATAGCTATATTCTATATTGCCTGGCTGGCTGCGCAAACGTGCCTCCAGTTCATGTTTCTGCACAGCTTCCAGTAAGCCCGCTCTGGTTCCTGGTTTTAGTTTATAATTACAAATCATGATATACATTCTTCTCTGCCTCCAATTACTTAATCCATACTTTTCATCCATACTTACGAGAGGCCTGGTTTCCCAGGCCTCTCCATCTGCAATTTACCTTTCTTTGCTTCATCATAACATTTAAAATATGATGGCCTGTTTTTATTTTATGGCTTCATTTGGTTAACTTTACTTCTATTTTAAAAGCTAGTATGCGGCTTGTAAAATTTGATAATCTTATCTTCTGATAATATGCCTTTATATATTGCTTTTCATCTCATCCTCCCTCCAATATCTGATACAGCAGATTCGCCAGCAGCTCCATTGCATTTTGCTCTTCTTCGACTGTATTCAGCTGTGTACCTGCCTCGATCAGCAGCGAGCGCGG
>CAZEPO010000010.1:20883-24977 GCA_964514125.1 uncultured Lachnospiraceae bacterium | reverse complement strand
CAAAATATATAATCACAAGTAAGAACGCAGATCCCGGCAGAGTTCTTCTTCAATGTCGGAGAGTTTCCTGCAGATATTTTTGCTGGTCTGGCTGGCGGCGGGATATTGGTTCATGTATTTGTGCAGGGATTTGATGCCCATATTGCAGCCGTCTGTGATCAAGTCTGCGATCGTCGCATCGCTTTCCTTGAGTTCCAGCTTCAGGTTTGTTTTCATCCATGCCATACTCTTGGCGATCGTACCGGGTTCTTTGGGTTCGCTGTCTGCTTTTTGCAAAAGGGAATGAATTTCATTGCCGAGTTTTTCGTGATGTGCGCGGCTGGTCAGAAGCAGCTCACGCAGATCGGAGCTCTGTGTTTTGTCCAATACTTCATTGATGGAAGATACCGCCATCTTGGAGCCGGCATCACATTCCTTCAGCAGATGAATACTGTCTTGATTTTCCATAATTACCTCCTGTCTGTTTGGTTGACTTTCGTCTTTAGTATCTGCAGAATGCTGTTATTTATACATTTGATGTATAAATATTGCTGAAATTGTATATTCATAACGAAACCGCTTGCACAATGAAAAGAGAAGCAGTATAATAAAAGTTCATGGAAAAATAATCAGGCAGCAGACGAAACTGGTCTGTCTGCTTTGTCTGTTTGCGGAAGCAAACCGAAAAGGAGAGAAGGTAGAATGGAAAACAAAAAGAAAGTATTGGCCGTTCCGCATGTGTATATTTTGCTGTTGGGACTGATCCTGATCTGCAGCCTGCTCAGCTATGTGGTTCCGGCGGGGCAGTATGACATGACAACGGTCGGCACAAGAGAAGTGGTCGATGCGGCGACTTATCATACAGTAGAAGCAGAACCTGTGACACTGATGCAGTTTTTGTCGGCAGTACCGAGAGGTATGACGGAGTCTGCACAGATCATTTTCTTTATTTTTATCATTGGCGGAGCTTTTGGGGTGCTGCAGGAGACCAGAGCGATTGAAGCCGGGATCGGACGGCTGCTGAAGTTGCTTCGCGGGAAAACATGGGTACTGATTCCGATCATTATGATCCTGTTTTCACTGGGTGGCGCAGTATTTGGCATGTCGGAGGAGACGATTCCGTTTATTCCGATTTTTGTATCTCTGTGTATTGCGATGGGCTATGATTCGATCACCGGAGCGGCGATCGTCCTGTGCGGTTCGAGTGCAGGCTTTGCCGGAGCATTTATGAATCCGTTTACGATGCAGGTAGCACAGGGAATTGCAGAGCTGCCGCTGATGTCCGGTATGAGCTTTCGCATTGTGATGTATCTGGTGATGGTCACGGTGTCTGCAGCATTTATTTTAATTTATGCGGCGAAGGTCAAAAAACAGCCGCAGAGTTCCAGTATGTATGAAATTGACCGCAGCAGAGAGGACATGATCGATCTGAACCAGATGCAGCATTTTGGGAACAAAGAGAAAATGATCCTGCTGGTATTTGTAGGTGCGATCGCATTGCTGATCTTCGGTGTGATTCGCTGGGGCTGGTATATGGACGAGATTTCGGCTGTCTTTTTGGGTATGTCGATCGTGGTAGCATTGATCGCTAAGATGACACCAAATGAGTATGCGGCAGTTTTGAGCCGGGGAATGGCTGAAATCGCAGGCGGCGCATTGGTTGTCGGATTTGCGCGCGGTGTACTCGTAGTGCTTACAGACGGCAATATCCTTCATACAATCCTGCATGGTGCATCGGTGCTGCTTGGCAGTCTGCCGTCTATGATTTCTGCGGTGGGTATGTATGTATTTCAGTGTCTGCTGAACTTCCTGGTACCATCCGGATCCGGGCAGGCAGCTGTGTCGATCCCGATCATGGCACCGCTGGGGGACTTGGTCGGTGTGACCAGACAGACCACCTGTATTGCGTTCCAGCTGGGAGACGGTATTTCCAATATCTTTACACCGACCTCC
Organism: uncultured Lachnospiraceae bacterium; assembly: GCA_964514125.1. GTDB lineage: Bacteria > Bacillota > Clostridia > Lachnospirales > Lachnospiraceae > Choladousia. Next base: position 23,045 of record CAZEPO010000010.1, on the reverse strand, counting down.
GGTTACTTTATGGCAGCACTTGCGCTTGCGAAGATCCCGTGGACGAAATGGGCCAGATGGATTCTGCCGCTGATCGGTCTGCAGTATGGAATCGGTGCATTGTTTGTACTGATCGCACAGGTTATGCAGTTGGGACCGTTTTAACGGAATCAGAATAAACAATAAGCAGCGTAAATGTGGACTGTGTACATTCGTTTGATATAGGAAAAGTGAGAATACGATGAATCGATACGAAGAAATGAAAGTCAGGATTGGTCAGGCGATTGAAAAAGAGAAAGACACGTTATACCGTCTGAATGTGGAACTGGCAGAGCATCCGGAGATTTCCGGACAGGAATATGAAGCTTCCGCAAAATATGTAAATCTGCTTCGCAGCAGAGGCTATCAGGTGGAGTATCCGTTTGCCGGATTTGATACTGCGTTTCGCGGCATTTACGGAACGGATCAGCATCGTTACAAAATCGCGCTTCTGACGGAGTATGATGCGCTTCCGGAACTGGGACACGCCTGTGGACACTGTCTGAGCGGTGCGATCAGTGTGCTTGCCGGTCTTGCGGTGCGCGAGTTGCAGGACGAGCTGGACGCGGATATCCATATCATTGGGACACCGAATGAAGAATGTGAGGGTGTCAAATGCACAATGGTGCGTGACGGTGTTTTTGACGGTTATGATATGGCGATGATGGTGCATCTGTACGACCAGAATCTGCTGTCACCGAAGCTGCAGGCGATGGATTCTTATCTGTATCGGTTTAAAGGAAAAGCTGTCCATGCTTCGACGAAACCGTGGGACGGAATCAATGCGCTCAACGGAGTGCAGCTGATGTTTCATGCCATTGATATGCTGCGGCAGCACGTGACGCCTGATGTCCGGATGCATGGAGTGTTCCGCAATGGCGGTGCAGCACCGAACATTGTTCCGGAGGAAGCCAGTGCGGAAGTGTTTATCCGGGCGCTGGATCGTCCTTATCTGAATGAACTGGTGAAAAAAGTCGATGACTGTGCACGAGGCGCAGCAATCGCAACGCAGTCTTCCTGGGAAAAAGAAGAGACGGCACCGCCGTTTGACAATCTTCTGGTGAATCCGGAAGGCCTTGCAGCACTGCAGGAGGTATACGAGGAGCTTGGTATTCCACTGAACGGAGATACGGAAGCAGTCTTCGGTTCATCAGATGCCGGCAATGTCAGCTTTGTGTGTCCGACTTTTCACCCATGTCTGCAGGTGGCAGACTGCGGCACGCCGATTCATACCAGAGCATTTGCAGAAGCGATGCAGGGCGAACGTGCCGAGCGTGCTTTGATCGACGGAGCGAAGATCATATCCTATCAGATTGCGAAGATCTTCAGTGATAAAAATCGAATAGAAGAAATGTGCCGGAAATAGAATGTCTGAATGGGAAAATTCAGAATGAGAATAGAATAGGAGGGCATCTCGCCTAATAAAGAGGTGACTGTGTCAAGAAAAAGCCCTGCAGTTTGCATCGTAATGCATTCTGCAGGGTATTTTTGTAAATTGAATTCTATCTATTGAGCATATCTGCCTGTATGAAAGCAGACTGTTCTAAGATATGATTGCCAATATTTAATTACAGCTGGTCAACGACTCTGCGGTTGATCCGTTTCATAAAGATCACAGCGAAGAGACAGGAGATTGTCTCCGCAATCAGGAAGGTAAGCCATACCGTCCAGATCAGATCCGGTGATTTTTTAGCCAGCTGTGCGAAGCCAAATGCAACCGGAAGGATAAAAAGAAACTGACGGAAGATGGAAATGATCAGTGATTCCAGTCCGGCATCAAGTGCCTGGAAAATGCCCTGGTATGCGATATTCATACCGGCAAAAATAAAGCTCAGGGAAATGATACGCATTGCACTGATGCAGAGTTCCTGTGTCACACCTGAGAGACCGAAAAGCGCAGAGAATGGAACGGCAAGCGCTTCGATCAGGATCAGACCGAGCACCATGATGATGATCGTATAGATCAGACCATAGCGAATTCCTTCTTTGACACGATCACGACTCTTCATACCATGATTGAAGGATACGATCGGTGTGATCGCATCACGCAGACCAAAAGCGGCAAACAGAATGAATTGTTATACCTTGTAATAGAGTCCGTAGGCAGTGACGGCAGATTCGCTGATACTTCCGAGAATCAGGTT
>CAZEPO010000010.1:0-20783 GCA_964514125.1 uncultured Lachnospiraceae bacterium | reverse complement strand
AATAGAGTCCGTAGGCAGTGACGGCAGATTCGCTGATACTTCCGAGAATCAGGTTTCATATACTGCAGACCATTTGAAATTTCTTGGTTCTTTTTCAGATGGAAGATGAGGCCGAGCAGTGCGGAAGCAATCTGGCCGATGACGGTGGCATAGGCAGCTCCGGCAACACCCATGGCAGGGAGTCCCAACCAGCCATAGATCAGGATTGGGTCGAGGATTACGTTGACAACTGCTCCTGTGATCTGCGCGATCGTGGATAACCCGGAATGACCGGTTGCCTGCAGCAGCTTTTCAAAAATTGAAAAGAAAATGATTCCGACGCAGATGCAGCAGCAGATGCGCAGATAGGTGACAACCATCGAACAGATTTCAGGATTGCTGGTCTGTGATACAGCATATGGCTTCACACCAAAGATTCCAAACAAAAAGAATACGATGGAGATCACAATACCGAGAAAGATGGAATTGCCTGCTACTTTGCTGGCTTTTTCATAGTTTTGCTGACCGATACTTTTGGAGAGCAGGGCGTTAGTGCCGACTCCGGTGCCGATACCGACAGCGACCATGAGCATCTGGATCGGGAACGCGAGCGTCAGTGCATTGAGCGCCATTTCTCCCTGCTGAGGGATATTGGAGACAAATGCACTGTCTACAATATTGTAGACGGCCTGAAGCATCATTGAGAGAATCACCGGAATACCCATGGACAGCAGCAGTTTGTTGACTGGCATGGTTCCCAGCTTGTTGAGAGTTACTTTTTCATTCATAGGAATAAAACCTCCTTTTTTATCAAGCTTTTTTTCTTTGGAAAAAACAAGCAGAAAGGTTGCAATCTGCACTGGAAAATTTTATAATTATAATCCTTGGCAGAAAAGAGCGGCTGACGGAATCGAATTTACAGGGTCAGGTTTCGGGACAGCTGCAGAAGGAGAATACTTATGAAAAATGAAAAGAAGGGCGGCTTCAGCGGTTCCATTGGATTTGTGCTGTCAGCAGCAGGAAGTGCTGTCGGCGTCGGCAACATCTGGAGATTTCCGTATTTAGCAGCCAAAGACGGCGGCGGCCTGTTTATCCTGATCTATCTTGCATTGATTCTGACGTTTGGATTTACACTGCTGACCACAGATATTGCAATCGGTCGTCGTACCGGAATGCACACGATCCGGGCATACGGCAGCATTCGGCCGAAATGGGGATTCCTTGGCAAAATTACGTTTCTGGTACCGGCTTTGATCATGACTTACTATTCCGTGATCGGCGGCTGGGTCACAAAGTACATTGCAGTTTATCTGACCGGAAGCGGCAAGCAGGCGGCACAGGACGGATATTTTACTGATTTTATCACGGCACCGGTAGCGCCGATCGTATTTATGCTGATCTTTCTCGTGATCACTTCCGCGGTTGTATACCGAGGAGTAGAAAAGGGAATTGAGAAGTTTTCAAAGATTGTAATGCCGGGCTTGATTTTGATGATCGTCGGGATTGCAGTCTTTTCTCTGACACTGCATCATACAGATGCAGAAGGTGTGACAAGGACTGGCCTGCAGGGATTGGCAGTTTATCTGATCCCGAATCTGGACGGACTGACAGTGAAGCGTTTCTTTGAGATTCTTTTGGACGCCATGAGCCAGCTGTTTTTCTCTCTGAGCGTATCGATGGGAATCATGATCACCTACGGTTCCTATGTCAAAAAGGACGTCAATCTGAATCAGTCGGTCAGCCAGATCGAGCTGTTTGATACAATCGTGGCATTGATGGCTGGTATGATGATCATTCCGGCAGTCTATGTTTTCTTTGGTACAGAAGGTATGGCATCTGGTCCGAGCCTGATGTTTGTTTCCCTGCCGAAAGTCTTTTCTTCCATGGGAGCAGCAGGCAATGTGATCGGCGTTGTATTCTTTGTCATGGTAGCATTTGCGGCGCTGACTTCCTGTGTTTCAATCATGGAGACTCTCGTGGCGAACTGCATGGAAGTATGGAAGGTATCAAGAGAAAAACTCAGTCTGATCATTGGAGGAATTTCGGCAGCGGCGGCAGTGGTCATCTGTCTTGGCTACAATGTTTTCTATTTTGAACTGAAGCTTCCAAACGGTGCGACTGCACAGATTCTTGATCTGATGGATTACGTCAGCAACAGCTTCCTGATGCCGCTGATCTCTCTGCTGTCCTGTATTTTTATCGGCTGGATCGTCGGAGCAGAGTGGATCGCAGAGGAGATGGAGTTCGGTGGATACACATTCAGACGAAAGAAGCTCTACAAATTTATGATCCGCTATGTGACACCGGTGATCATGGCGGTGCTTTTCCTTCAGTCCACTGGGTTGTGGAACTGGATTGGAACGCTGATCGGCTGATAAAAAAACAAAATAGCGAAAACTGTTTTGTAAGATGCGATTGACATTTGGCATTAGATTATATAATATGTAATTAGAAGTTTTGACTAAAAAATTTCGAGAAAAAGAGGAATAGGTGAACAATATGTACATGGACGATTACAAACGCTGGTTGGAAACAGACCTGGAAGATGCTGCTTTGAAGGCAGAGTTGGAGTCGATTGCAGGCAATGAGGAGGAGATCAAAGACCGCTTTGCCGTAGCACTGAAATTCGGTACAGCTGGTCTGAGAGGTGTGCTTGGTGCAGGTTCCAACCGTATGAATATCTACGTGGTACGTCAGGCGACACAGGGTCTGGCGAACTGGGTGAAGACACAGGGCGGCAATCAGCTGGTAGCGATCAGCTATGACAGCCGTATCAACAGTGATGTATTTGCAAAAACAGCAGCCTGCGTACTCGCTGGCAACGGAATCAAAGTACGGATCTACGATGCTCTGATGCCGGTTCCGGCACTGAGCTTTGCGACTCGTTATTATGAGGCAAATGCAGGTATCATGGTGACTGCATCACACAATCCGGCTAAATATAACGGCTACAAGGCATACGGTCCGGATGGATGCCAGATGACCGATGAAGCAGCAGATATCGTTTATGCTGAGATTCAGAAGACTGATATCCTGACCGGTGCGAAGATGATATCCTTTGAAGAAGGACTTGCAGCAGGTCTGATCGAATACGTAGGTGATGACTGTAAGGAAGCGCTTTACGATGCAATCAAAGCAAGAAGCGTACGTCCGGGCATCTGCAAGACAGCAGGACTTAAGCTGGTATATTCTCCGCTGAATGGTTCAGGCCTTGTACCGGTTATGCGTATTCTGAAAGATATTGGTATTGATGATATTACGATCGTTCCGGAGCAGCAGTATCCGGACGGCAATTTCCCGACCTGCCCATATCCGAATCCGGAGATCTTCGAGGCACTTCGCCTTGGACTGGAGCTGGCAGAAAAGACAGGCGCAGATCTGATGCTGGCAACTGACCCGGATGCAGACCGTGTCGGCATTGCAATGAAATGCCCGGATGGCTCCTATGAGCTGGTATCCGGTAATGAAGTGGGAGTTCTTCTTCTGGACTACATCTGTGCAGGCCGTATCGAGCAGGGCACAATGCCGGAGAAGGCAGTGGCAGTGAAATCACTCGTTTCCACACCGCTGGCAGATGCAGTTGCAAAACACTATGGCGTTGAACTCCGCAATGTTCTGACCGGATTCAAATGGATCGGTGACCAGATCGCAGGACTGGAAGCAGCAGGTGAGGTAGACAGATTTATCTTTGGATTTGAGGAGAGCTACGGATATCTGGCAGGACCGTATGTGCGTGACAAAGACGCGATCATCGGTTCCATGCTGATCTGTGAGATGGCAGCTTACTACAGAAGCATCGGTTCTTCCATCAAACAGCGTCTGGAAGAAATCTATACAGAGTATGGCCGTTATCTGAACAAGGTAGACAGCTTCGAATTCCCGGGTCTGTCCGGTATGGATAAGATGGCAGGCATGATGACAGAGCTGCGCAGCAATCCGCCGAAGGAGATCGGAGGATATGCAGTAGTTCGCGTGACTGACTACAAGAATACCGCAGAGACAGGACTTCCGGCATCTAACGTACTGAAATACGAACTGGAGGGCGGTGCATCTGTAATCGTTCGTCCGTCCGGTACAGAGCCGAAGATCAAGACCTACTTTACAACACTTGGAAAAGATCTTGCAGAGGCAGAAGCACAGAAAGAGACACTGGCAGCAGCACTGAAACCGATCTTTGCATAAGAAATGATTTTAGAATAAAAAACACAGAGAGCATCAGAATATGCTTTCTGTGTTTTTTTGTGTGAATGATTAAGCGTGGATACCGCGGTTTTCATCTCCGGCTACGTTGATTCCGAATTCGTAATCGTTGCCCGGAAGAATGATGTTCAGCAGGATACCGGCGATCGCTGCGATCGCAAGAGCGGTCAGCGTGATCGGAGTACCGGCGATAGTGAAGGTAAGTCCGTCGCTGAAACCAAGGCCGCATACGAAGATAACACCTACGATGATCAGGTTGCGGGATTTGGTCAGGTCTACTTTATTTTCTACGACGTTGCGGACACCGATTGCGGAGATCATACCGTAGAGCATGAAGCTGATACCGCCGATGATCGATGCCGGCATTGTACTGATGATCGCAGATACCTTCGGGATAAAGCTGATGATGATCGCGAAGATTGCAGCGATACGGATTACAAGCGGATCATGTACACGGCTCAGTTCCAGAACACCAGTATTTTCGCCGTAGGTTGTGTTGGCAGGGCCGCCGACAAAACCAGCCAGAGCGGTTGCAAGACCGTCGCCGAGCAATGTTCTGTGAAGACCAGGTTCTGCAAGGAAGTTCTTGCCTACTGTGGCAGAGATTGCGGACATATCACCGACATGCTCCATCATGGTCGCGATAGCGATCGGAGCCATGACCAGAATGGCAGTGATATCAAACTTGCAGAACTGCATCGGCGGAAGTCCAACCCAGCCGGAAGCAGAAACAGAAGCGAAGTTCAGGATCGCAGAACCGTCAGGATTGGTGAGACCGGCAACGTGCATCAGGATTGCAACGATGTAAGAGATCACAACGCCCATCAGGATCGGGATGATCTTGAACATTCCTTTGCCCCAGATGTTGAATACGATGATGACTGCCAGTGCGACAAATGCAAGGAACCAGTTGGTAGATGCATTTCCAATTGCGGAAGATGCGAGACTCAGACCAATACAGATGATGACCGGACCTGTGACTACCGGAGGCAGGAAACGCATAACACGTTTTACGCCAACCAGCTTAATGATCAGTGCAAGCACCAGATACAAAAGACCGGCAATCACGATTCCACCACATGCGTAAGCGGCTTTGTCATTGACACTCATGCCGGCATAAATGCCAGTATCAAGCTGAGCGACAGTAGCAAAACCGCTTAAAAATGCGAATGAGGAACCGAGAAATGCAGGAACCTTAAATTTAGCACAGATATGAAACAGAAGTGTTCCAAAGCCTGCACAGAATAATGTAACAGATACGGTGAGACCTCTGGTAGGACCTTCGCCGCAGGCATCGACAAAATAGCTGTTGACCAGGATCGGGACTAAGATTGTAGCTCCGAACATCGCGAACATGTGCTGCAGGCCAAGAATCAGCAGTTTGGCTGTGCCAAGTTTTCGTGCGTCAGTGATGATTCCATTTGACTCGTTCATAACTTTCTCTTTCTCCTTTGTTTTTACTTTTATCGTCTATTATAGGTGGAGTTAGCAAAAAATACAAGTATTGTATAAATTTTTTTGTAATACAGGACGCACAGCCCCGATTTGGAAGTACTTTCCTCAGCCTGTTTCGAAGGGTAAGAATTTCTGTATTCCATCCGACATTTGTTAAAAACAAAAATGTTCTGCCAAAACTCACTCCCAAGGGAGCTCGAACAATGTCAGAACATTTTTAACACAAATATCGGCTGAAATAAGAAATTTAACCCTTCTGCAAAGGGCGTGAGGAAAGTACTTCCAAATCGGGGCTGTGCTGTCTATGACAGTTAAAATTAGATTAAATTCATTCTTTATGATTTTCTGTAGACAGCCATGAACATAGTTTTTTTAGTTCATGGCGTCCTACTTAAAAGTATCGATTTTATGAACACATATGGCAGGCTTCGCATGCAGACGGTGTGGAAGCACAGCCGCCAAGTGCAGTCTCACGAAGCTCGACCGGAATTTTTTTGCCGACCGCATACATGGAATCCATCATCTCATCGAGCGGAATCAGCTGCGGGATACCGGCAAGTGCCATCTCTGCTGCAATCAGTGCGTTGGCCACTCCAGCTGCATTACGGTTCTGGCATGGATATTCGACAAGTCCGCCGACCGGGTCGCAGACCAGACCGAGCATATTCATAAGGACGGTAGAAGCTGCGTTCAGACTCTGCTGCGGTGTTCCGCCAAGCAGTTCGACTGCAGCGGAAGCAGCCATGGCAGAAGCCACGCCGACCTCAGCCTGACAGCCGCCGACCGCACCTGCTACGGTCGCATTTCTCATAGCGAGGTATCCGATCGCACCGGCATTGTATAATGCCTGGATCAGCTGCTGGTCAGAAAGCTGATAGCAGTCCTGCAGTGCAAGGAGCAGTCCGGGTACGATACCGGCAGAACCGGCAGTCGGTGCAGCGACGATCACGCCCATAGATGCGTTCGTCTCCAAAACAGCCATTGCGTAGGTGATCGCTTTATCCAGAAGTGGTCCGCAGATGCTTTTGCCAGATTCCTGATGCTCTGTGAGCAGACGGGCTTCACCGCCGATGAGTCCGCCCATGGAGCGGCCAGGGGTACGGATTGGTGCAGCTGCGGAGTTTTTCATGATCTCAAGTGCACGTGCCATACGGCTGTCACATTCTTCGGCTGTCGTTTCGCCAAGCACGATCTCACGCTGGCGCATGACATCTGAAATTGAAATATGGTTTTCCTGACACAGGGACAGGAGTTCTGATGCGTGATTAAAATCCATCATTGCAAATTCTCCATTTATGATTATTTCAAAAATCTGTTTATGCCTGAACGATCATGACATCAAGCACGTTGGCGTTTTCACGAAGCTTTTCAGCCACATCTTCCGGCAGACGCCCGTCTGATTCGACGATCGTATATGCGGTGTGTCCCTTTTTCTCACGGAAGAGCCGCATGAAGGCGATATTGACATTGCGGTCGCTGAGACATTTTGTAATGTGAGCCACGACACCCGGCTTGTCCTGCTGCATGACAATGACAGCACTGTATTCACCGGTAAATTCGACACTGATCTGATTGATCTTCACGATGCGGACCTTGCCGCCGCCGAGCGATTCGCCGCGGATCGTCATTTTTTGTCCGGCGGCATTTTCCATGGCAATGTCTACGGTGTTGGGATGTACCTCGGTTTCTTCCTCGTTCGGAATAAATTCAAAGCTTAAGCCAATCTCTCTGGCGATTTCGTAGGAATCACGGATACGCGGGTCATCAGTGGCAAAGCCCATGATGCCGCCGAGCAGTGCACGGTCAGTACCATGACCGCGGTAGGTCTTGGCAAAAGAGCCATAGAGCGTAAATGTCACGCATTTCAAAGGTCCGTTGATCATTTTCTGTGCCAGAAAAGCGATAACAGCAGCTCCGGCAGTATGGGAACTGGAAGGACCGATCATGTTCGGTCCCAGTACATCAAATACACTGATGAAAGACATACAGATGCCTCCTGTTATTATTTAGCAATAAATTTTTTGTAGATAGTGTCAACGATCACACCGATCGCATTGTCACCGGATACGTTGCATGCAGTACCGAAGGAGTCCTGAGTGATATAGAGTGCAACCATGATCGCACAGATCGGACCGTTAGGATCGCCGGCTTCTGCACCGAATACCATGTAAAGGAATGGAAGTGCAGTCATGATGGAACCGCCCGGAGCACCAGGAGAAGCTACCATTGCGATACCGAGTGTCATGATAAACGGAATCACAGTTCCAAGGCTGATCGGGAGCTGGTTCATCAGACATACAGCAGTAGCACATGCTGTGATCGTGATCATGGAACCTGCCATATGTATGTTGGCACAGAGCGGTACAACGAAGTTACGGATCTGCTCACAGACACCGTCTGCTTCTGCACACTGAAGGTTAACCGGGATTGTTGCAGCGGAAGACTGTGTTCCAAGTGCAGTTGTATAGCCCGGAATCTGATTCTTGATCAGAGTGAGTGGATTCTTTTTGCTGATCAGACCTGCAACAGTGAACTGAATTGCAATGCAGATCAGGTGCATCAGGATTACAACGATAAATACTTTCCAGAGAATACTCAGGATTGCAAATGTTTTGCCGGATTTGGTCATATCCACGAAGGTTCCGCAGATGTAGAGCGGCAGCAGCGGAATGATGCAGGTATGAAGTACTTTGTCGATGATCTTGGAAAAATCACTCATCGCATCGTACAGTGTGTTGCCGATCTCTTTGCCGCGCATAGTAGAGAGACACAGACCGAGAATGAATGCCAGAACGACAGCGGAAAGTGTATCAAGCAGCGGCTCAATGCTGATTGTGAAATAAGCAGACAGGGAAGCGTCTGCTGTAGCAGCGATCTGATCCAGTGCACCTGCACTCATGAAATGCGGGAACAGGTTGGATGAAACCAGGAAAGAAGCAGAACCTGCGAGCAGTGTGGAACCGTAAGCGATTGCAACTGTGATCAGCAGCAGCTTGCCGGCACCTTGTGACAGGTCAGCAATACCCATGGTTACATAGGCAAGGATCATAAGCGGAATGACAAATTTCAAGAAGTTACTGAAGAAACCGGACAGTGTCACAACAAGACGACAGACACTTTCAGGCAAAAACTGTCCGATCAGGATACCGAGAATGATCGCAATGATCAGTTTTGGAACAAGTCCAAGCTTAAATTTTTTTGTTTTCATAACAATAATTCCCTCCAAAGAATTGATTATACACGTTGCACAAAAATTCGATTGACGTCATCGTGTCTGCATTATATCATTACCATAAGAACGAATCAAATTCATGGATTTAATAAGGTAGTTGAAAATAATTCATAAGAGAAAGGCGGGATCAGATGGAGTTTCGTCAGTTAAATACATTTATTCATGTTGCGCAGTTTCAGAGCTTTTCAAAGGCAGCAGAATATCTTGGTTATTCACAGTCGGCGGTTACGGTACAGATCCGCCTGCTGGAACAGGAGCTGAATGTGAGATTGTTTGACCGGATCGGCAAACAGACGATGCTGACTACGCAGGGCAGACAGTTCTTTGCGCATGCCAATAAGATCTTGTATGAAGTGAACCGGACCAAGCTTGCGATGAGCGACGAGGAAGAGTACAAGAATCCGCTTCGCATCGGCACGATCGAATCGCTGTGTACTGCGAAACTTCCGCCGATCATTCATTATTTCCGACAGCACCATCCGAAGGTAGCAATTCAGATCACGACCTCATCGCCTGGGAAACTGATCACGATGATGGAGCATAACGAACTGGATCTGATCTATATTCTTGACACACCCAGATGGAGCGATGACTGGCACAAGGCGATGGAAATCTCAGAGCAGATTGTATTTGTAGCATCCCCCGGTTTTCGATTGGCAGGGGAGAAGAGCCTGCGCATGGCTGATTTATTGACAGAACCATTTTTTCTGACCGAAAAAAATGCCAATTACAGGCAGGCTCTGGATTCTCACCTGGCTTACCAAAGACAGAGTCTCTCGCCATTGATCGAGAGCAGCGATACTGCATTTATTATTCAGATGCTGGAAGAAAATGAAGGTTTATCATTTTTGCCATATTTTGCGGTGCAGGATCATATTCAGAGTGGCAGGCTGTGTATGCTGGATGTTGTCGATGTGGAAATTTCGATGTATCGGCAGATCTTTTACCACAAGAGCAAGTTTAAGACAAAAGAGATGGAAAAGTTTATCGAACTGGCTTGTATTGATCAGGCTTAAATAAAAAGAAGGAACTGCTGATGAAATCGAGATCAGGAGCAGTTCCTTCTTTATATTATATGTATTTTTTCAATAGGCGCGTTATACGCATCAATGTTTTTGACTGTCTGCTTCCTTGACGGAAGAAGTAACCAGCTTGGTCAGTGCGAACAGTGCCAGTGCATTCGGGATTACCATCAGATAGTTGAATGCATCTGTCAGTTCCCAGACAAGGTCGTTGGACATCAGTGTACCGAGGAAGATGAAAACCAGTGCGATCACGGTATAGATTGTGGTGCAGAGCTTAGCATTTTTTTCACCGAACAGATAGATAACATTGATCTTACCGAACATATTCCAGCTGAGGATTGTAGAAAATGCGAAGAAAAACAGGCAGATCGCTACGAAGATAGCGCCGGCACTCTGACCGAATACAATACCGAAAGCAGTCTGAGCAAGGTTCGCTTTGGTAATTGTTGTACTTGCAGCAGCAGCACCGCAGTCATGAAGCGGACCGTCTGCAGTATAGAGTGTGGAAATAATAACCAGTGCATTCAGTGTCAGTACAACAAAGGTATCGATGAAGACACCGATCATAGCGACGATACTCTGATCATGCGGATGTTCAACATTTGCCTGTGCATGTGCATGCGGTGTGGAACCCATACCGGCTTCATTGGAGAACAGACCACGCTTTGCACCCTGGCTGATTGCGGATTTGAGTGCTGCACCGAAGGCACCACCGATGATTGCCTGCGGCTGGAATGCATAGCGGAAGATCATACCAAAGGTTGTCGGAAGATACTTGATACGGCAGATCAGAATGATCAGACCGCCTAAGAGGAAGATTGCAGCCATGATCGGAACAAGTTTCTCACAGACAGCAGCCAGACGTTTGACACCGCCAAGGAAAATAAAACCACAGATGACTACGAGAACCAGACCAACGATCCAGGTCGGGATACCGAAAGCGTTTTCAAAGGTAGAGCCGATGGAGTTGGACTGAACCATACAGCCGAAAAATCCGAGTGCAAGTGTGATAGCGACTGCAAAGAACGCAGCAAGGAATTTGCCGAAGCTGCCCTTGAAAGCAGTAGTAATATAGTAAACCGGACCGCCGTGAATATCACCGTTGCTGTCAATACGGCGTGTCTTCAGTGCAAGTGTAGCTTCTGCATAGATGGTAGCCATACCGAAGAATGCGATAACCCACATCCAGAAGATCGCACCAGGTCCGCCTGTCAGGATCGCACCGGATGCACCGATGATATTACCGGTACCTACCTGTGCAGCGATCGCAGTTGCGAGCGCCTGAAAAGAACTCATACCCTGTTCCTGGCTGCCGCCTTTGAGTGACAGGTTGCCGAACACTTTTTTCATACCGGCACCGAAGTAACGGAGCTGAACGAAGCGAGTGCGGATCGTGTACCAGAGACCGACTGCGACAAGCAGAACGACCAGAATGTAACTGGATAAGTAGTTGTTTATTTCTACCACAACCGGGTAGAGTGCTGATTCGATTGATGCTAACATGTTTTCTCCTCCTAATTATGTATTACTACAAAAAAAGAACAGCTGTAAAATTCAGCTGCTCCGGAGTGACAATACAAATAAGGATATACAGAAGTACGAAAATAAATCTGTATATTCTTTCTCTGTCCTTTTACCTGAGAGATTCAGCAGCGAATGCTGCCTTGCACCTTCGGTACTCATTTCTGAGATTCTCCAGAGCTACATCCATTCTTAGTCCCCGTCCGATCTCGGACACCTGAGAGTTTTACTCCTTCGGTAGGCCAAAAGCCATTCCCCTAAGAACTTCATCTGCCGTTATTTAATTGCAACATTACAGTAGCACGTTAAAGTGTCTTTGTCAACTGCAAAATAGATTCTTTTCAAAAATTCTTTTTTGGGGATTTTTGTTGCTTCATCGTAAAAAAGTATTGTATTATAAAAAGAACTAGGTATAATTATCTAAGACTGTTTAAAAAGTATGACAACTTTTGTGGAAGAAGATTCCACCAATGTTTTAGGAGGGAAAAGGAGATGGAAGCGAAAAAGCTGATTGAATTCCGAAATATTGTAAAAAGCTTTGATGGACAGATCATACTGAAAGGTGTGAATCTTGATATATATGAGAACGAATTTGTAACCCTGCTGGGACCGAGCGGCTGTGGCAAAACGACGCTGCTGCGTATTCTTGGCGGATTTTTGGATGCAGATGAGGGTACCGTTGTTTTTGACGGAGAGGAGATCAACAACAAGCCTCCTTACGAGCGTGAACTGAATACGGTTTTTCAGAAATATGCGCTGTTTCCGCATCTGAATGTGTATGAAAACATTGCGTTTGGACTGAAAATCAAAAAAATGAGCAAGGACGTCATCGATCAGAAGGTTATGAAGATGCTCAAGCTGATCGGTCTGGAAGGCTATGAGAAGAAAAATACAACCCTGCTTTCCGGCGGACAGCAGCAGCGTGTCGCGATTGCGAGAGCGCTGGTCAATGAGCCGAAGGTTCTGCTGCTTGATGAGCCGCTGGCAGCGCTGGACCTGAAGCTGCGCAAAGAGATGCAGTACGAGCTGAAACGGATTCAGCAGGAGGTCGGTATTACATTCGTCTTTGTCACACATGATCAGGAAGAAGCCTTGACAATGTCTGATAAGATTGTTGTCATGAAAAATGGTGAGATCCAGCAGGTTGGTACACCGGAGGAAATCTACAACGAACCGGCGAACCGCTATGTCGCCAACTTCATCGGAGAGAGCAATATTATTCAAGGCATTATGAAGGAAGATTACAAGGTCTGCTTCGACGATATCACATTTGACTGCGTGGATTTCGGTTTCAAAGAAAATGAAAAGGTCGATGTCGTCATTCGTCCGGAGGATATCGATATCGTCAAGGTCGAGGACGGCAAAATGACCGGTGAGGTGCTCAGCGTACTGTTCAAGGGCGTGCACTACGAGATCATAGTTGAGACTGTTCCTGGTACCAGCGTGACGGTCAACATGAGCGTAATCCGCAACCACGATATCACGAGTGAGGACGGCAAGGAAAAAATCAGTGCGAACAACTTCTTCGTCGATTTGGAGGATGTCAAGAATCTCGACCACAAGGAGATTATTGCAAGATCCAATGCGCAGGCATGGAATCCGGAGACCGATGATTATATCTCGATCGCGCGGATCGATCACAACCTGAAAGAGGAACTGGGACATTATCCGGTGACCTTCTCAACCGCCAACGGCACGAGTATCCAGCGTATGATCTATGTTGTGAACCAGCCGTTTGTCAAAAATGAGAAAGCCAACGAGGCGGTTATGGCATTCAGCTTTATCAAGACCGTCGATGAGATTCAGGAGTCACAGGCACTGGATACAGACCTGAAGACCTGGGCAAGTGCGCAGGGCTGGAAGCTCAGCGATGAGGATCAGAGCATCGACATCAGTGTAGACTATGATTTTGAGCCGGACGATGTGAAGGAAGGCGTTTATAAGATCACCTTCTCCACAGCTGGACGCGAGTTCAAGATTCATACAACTGATTATTCGGAGGTAGGTCAGGAGGTCGGCCTGACATTCTTCCCGGAAGATATTCATGTTATGTCAAGGATGGTATTTGAATAATGAAGCGATTTTCTCAGTTGGCAGTTCCCTATATTGCATGGGCAGCAATGATGCTGATCCTTCCGATGGCATTGATCGCCATGTATTCGGTGACCGAGCATGGGAACAGCATTATTTCCTTTTCTTTTACACTGGAGCATTACGTCAGATTTTTTACCGACCCGGATTTTTTGATCATTCTCTGGCGTTCTCTGGTCATTGCAGTCAAGACAACGATCATCTGCCTGCTGCTGGGCTATCCGGTTGCGTATTTTATCGCACGCAGCAGTGAGCGGGTACAGAATATTCTGGTACTGTGCATCACGATCCCGACCTGGATCAATGCGCTGGTTCGTACCTATGCGTGGATCGGTCTGCTCAGTGAGGGCGGTGTTATCCACAGAATCTTTCAGTTTTTTGGATACGGCGGAAGCGAACTGCTCTATACCGAAGGAGCAGTGCTGCTTGGTATGGTCTACAACTTTGTACCGTTTATGATCCTGCAGATCAATACTTCTCTGTGCAAGATGGATCATTCTCTGCTGGAGGCAAGTGCAGACCTGGGTGCAAATCCGGTACAGGCCTTCTGCAAGGTGACACTGCCGCTTTCCTTCCCAGGTGTGATCAATGGAATTACACTGGTCTTTCTTCCGGCAGTCAGCTCCTTCTTTATTCCGAAGCTGCTTGGCGGAGGACAGTACTTCCTGATCGGAAATGTGATCGAGAATCAGTTCATTACCGTAGGTGAGTGGAACTTCGGAAGTGCGATTTCGATGATCATGGCGATCATTATGATGCTGCTGATGATGGCTGTCCGCAAAGCGGAGAACCAGACACAGGGCGGAAGGGAGGACTGATCCGATGAAAAAAGGAAATCGTACATTTGGAAAAGTACTGATGACACTGATGATCATCTTCTTTTATCTGCCGATCCTGTATATGATCGTCTTTTCGTTTAACAAAGGCAGATCACTGACTGTGTTCAGCGGTTTTTCCTTGAAATGGTATCAGCATATGCTGGAATCCAGAGACATGATGGAGGCACTTTATACCACCTTCAGCGTGGCATTGATCGCCACTGCAGTTTCAACGGTGGCAGGTACGATCGCTGCGATCGGTCTGAGCAAGTCGAGAAAGGTGATCCGTGAGATCATGGCGCAGGTCAACAATCTGCCGCTGATGAATCCGGAGATCGTGACTGCGATCGGATTTATGCTGCTGTTTATCACGTTCAAGGTAGAAAAAGGCTATGCGACGATGCTTCTGGCACACATCGCATTCTGTATCCCTTATGTCATGCTTTCGGTAATGCCGAAGATCCGTTCGCTGGATCCGAATCTTGCAGACGCCGCGATGGATCTTGGCGCGACGCCGTGGATGGCACTGACCAAGGTCATTGTGCCGCAGATCACACCAGGTATCGTATCCGGTGCGCTGATCGCATTTACGATGTCGGTTGATGACTTTATTATTTCCTACTTTGTAACGGGCGGCGGAGTTAAGAACCTGAGTATCATGGTCTATACGATGAGCAAGCGTGTCAACCCGAGTATCAACGCAATCTCAACTCTTGTCGTTGTGATCATTACAGTGGCATTGGTGGTGATCAATGTCGTGCCGCTGGTGGTATCTAAGCGGGAGCCGAAGGAAGAAATCGGCAAAAAAGCTTTGCTGATTCCAGGCGTATTTGCAGTATTGTTAGTTGCGCTGGTTTTGATCCTTGCAGGCGTCAACCGGGGAGATTCCTCCCTTCCGTATGCCGGTGAGACACTGCGCGTCTATATGCCGGGAGAATACATCGGCGAAAAGCTGGTGCCGGAGTTTGAGGCGATGACCGGTGCGACGGTGATCATGGAAAACTTCGACTCAAATGAGCAGATGTACATCAAGGTGGCAAATGGTGAGTCTTATGATGTACTGATCCCAAGTGACTATATGATTCAGCGTCTGATGGAAGAAGGTCTTCTGCAGATGCTCGATATGGATAAAATGAGCTGCATGGATGATCTGATGGATGCAGTCAAGAATCCGCCTTACGATACGAAGAATGAATATTCCATTCCATATTTCTGCGGTACAGTCGGCATTGTCTATGATAAGAGCAAGGTTGATCAGGCAGATCTGGAGGCAGAAGGCTTCAATATCTTTCGGGATGAAAACTACAAAGGCGATATCTATCTGTATGATTCAGAGCGAGATTCCTTTATGATGGCGCTCAAGGCGCTGGGCTATTCGATGAATACAGAGGACGAGGCAGAGCTTCAGGAGGCATATGAATGGCTGACTGACTGTGTGAAGACCATGGAGCCGGAGATCGTGACCGATGAGATCATCGACAATATGGCACAGGGCAGAAAAGCACTTGGCATTTGTTATTCCGGTGATGCAAGCTATATCTTAAGCGAAAATGAAAATATGGGCTTCTATCTGCCGGAAGCAGGTACAAACATCTGGTATGACGCGATGGTCATTCCGGCAAGTGCCGAAAATCCGGAGCTGGCGATGGAGTTTATGAATTTTGTAAACAGCTATGAGATCGCTTATGACAGTTCAGAATATGTGGGCTATACTTCTCCAAATCAGGCAGTTGCAGAAGCACTGACCGGAGAGGGCGGCGCATATGAAGGTATCAATGCGTATGAGCTGCGTACCGACAATGAACTGGACGAGGCGTTTGTATACAACGAGGCAACGCGAAAGATCATCAGTAATTTCTGGAGTAAGGTAAAGATTGCAGCGAGCAATGCAAGCTAAAGTAGAATAAGATATGCTGAAAGAAGGGCCGTTGGAAACAACGGCCCCATTTTTATCTGAATTCTGCCTGAATAGCATGAAACTGTTTGGCTGAAATATGAATTTTGCCATGCTTGATCGAAACGAAATCCTCTTCCTGCAGGACTGAAAGAGTTCGATTGACCGTCCGCACCGAGCAGCCCAGCTTGCTGGCAATTTCCGGTCTGGTGTATTCAATCTTCAGCGGAAATTCCGGGACAGCATTTTTGGTACATTCATTCAGCAGAAAATACAGCAGACGGCTGTGATTGTCGAGAAAGAAATTCTGACGGTCAAACTGTGTCTGTGCGACCAGCTGTCGGATCAGCATCTGTGTCCGGATAAACAATGCATTGGCATCGTGCTTGATCCAGTTGATATAATCCGTTGACGGCAGGATCAGGAAAAGTGACCGCTCCAGCGTTGTGAGCGTGATGATCCTGGCAGAGGATTTAGTAAACAGCTCAAAATCACCTACAATATCAATACCGCATAATTCCGTGAAGTTGTAAGGCTCGTTTGCCACACGCTCCTCAATTGCCTGCAGACGCCCTTTCAGCAGGATGTAGACATACGAACAGGAGTCGTCCGTATTCATCAGTGCGTGATTCGCAGGATATGTTTTTAGAATGACATTCGATAAAAACGGAGCGTTGCACTGAGCAAAAAAGCAGTTCAAAAAGGCATTTTGTGTTTCAGTTAACTGACTGGTAATCTTCGGTGGAAGCATGGTGAAAACTCCTTTGTTTGGATGGAAACATGACAGGTGACCTTTTTTATATATGTAATATATTAGGGTAAAAAGAAAGGAAAAGCAAGATTAGGCAGGAACTTTTTTGGACTTTTTTGATCGAATAAAAGAGCGGTTGCTTTTTACTGTTAAATCTTATAGAATGAATTTATATGGCTCCGTGAGGAGAATACTTAAAACGCCTGAAGACTGTGCTGAATCGATACAAAAATAGTAATAGGAGAGTCACATGAAGAAAATTGCAATGATTACAGGCGGAGGCAGCGGACTTGGGTTCTGTCTCAGCGAAGAATTATTAAAACAGGGATTTGAAATCTGTCTGGTCGGACGTACAGAAGAGAAGCTTTGTGAAGCACAGAAGAAACTGACAGAGAGCTATGGTGCACGTGTTCAGTATGCTGCAGGCAGCATTTCAGATGAAGCATTTGTGAAAAAGCTGTTTGCAGACCTTGGTGAAAAGGACAACTATGTGCAGTATCTGTTTAACTGTGCCGGTGCCGGACAGTTCGGTCCAGCAGAACAGAACACCAGAGCGATGATCGATACCGCACTGGATGCGAGCCTGATCGGTCTGATCCTGATGAGTTCCGCAGCTGTGGCAGCGATGAAAGAGGACGGCGGTACGATCGTCAACATCATGTCAACCGCAGCACTGCGCGGCAAAGCAAATGAAACGATTTACTGTGCAGCTAAGTGGGGCGCGCGCGGTTTCACGGAAGCACTCAAGGAAGCAGTCAAAGGTAGCAAGACCAGCGTGATCGGTGTATATCCGGGCGGAATGAATACCAATTTCTGGTCACCGGAATGCGGCATGATGCCGAACCGGGAAAAAATGATGAATCCGCAGGAAGTAGCGGAGGTAATCGTGCATGCGGTGCTGGAGCGAAAGGGTATGTATGTCAGTGATCTGACGATTGATCGAAAATAGGAGGGATTCTTATGAGTGTAAAGATTATTGCGGACAGCACTTGTGACCTGTCAGAAGAGCTGCTGGAAGCTTACAATATTACAGTGCTTCCGCTGCATATTGTACTTGGTGATGCGGAATACAAAGACATTGTTGAGCTTACACCAGATGAGATTTATCGATGGTCAAACGAACACAATGCTGCACCCAAAACTTCAGCAGCAGCAATTTCAGATGCTATCGAATTGTTTCAAACTTATGGACAGACTTATGATGAGATTGTATGTTTTTCCATTTCTGGACAGATGTCTACGACCGTGAATGTCATGAGAATGGCAGCGGAAGAGCTTGGTATGGAAGAACGGGTTTTTGTTATTGATTCTGAAAATCTTTCTACCGGCGGAGGACAATTGGTGATTGAAGCGGCAATCAAGGCGCAAAACGGCGCGTGCGGTCAAGAGATTGCAAACTATATGGAGCAGTTAAAGCCGCAGATCAGAGCAAGCTTTGTTGTCGATACGCTGACATTTCTTCATCGCGGCGGACGCTGCAGCGGTGTAGCTGCACTGGCCGGAGGTGCATTGAAGCTTCATCCGAAAATAATCGTAGAACAAGGCGCTATGAAGCCGGATAAAAAATACCGCGGCAAAATGTCTTCTGTTATTATGAATTATGTAAAAGATCTGGAACCGATGTTAAAAAATGCCAAAACAGACAGGGTATTTATTACGCATTCCGGATGTGATGATGCACTGCTTCAGAACGTCCTTCAGGAAGTAGAAAGACAGCAGATTTTTGATGAGATTTTGATCACAAGAGCTGGGGGAGTGATTTCCAGCCACTGTGGTCCGGGAACATTGGGCATTATTTTTATCGAAAAGAATTGAGATGTTTAACAATAAGGGGCTGTCGGGAAATAGACAGCCCCTTTTTATGTGCAAAAAATGTATATGGGATTTGGTAAGATAAGAAAGAAAATAGGAAACATTACGATTCCTTCTGTTCAGAAAGTAATTGGAAATAAGTCAATAATCTTTTCTGTGTATCTGAATCACAGTTTTTGATTTTTTCGATAAGAGAAAACAATTCTGGGTTCTCTGCTTCAAAAATATAATGGCTGTTTGGTGTTGGATCATCTGAATTGCCAGTAAGATAATCTGCGGATGTTCCAAGAATATATGCCATATAGTAAATTACATGAATTGATGGAGTACGTTCTCCGGATTCGTAGCGAAGATATGCGGGTTGTGATAGTTGCATTCGGATAGCAGCCTGTTGTTTTGTGATTCCTAAATTCTTTCTACATTTAAATATACCAATGGAATATTTGTGAAGGAAATATAGACCTCAAGAAGGGGGAGGAGAATGTATGGAAAAACTAAATAATGTACTTGTAGCTAAAGATGTGAATGGCAATAAGGTGGTTGTAATTCCACAGGTGATTTTTAAAGGGAAAAGAACAATTTCATGGGATGAAGTTGAACAATACTTATTACGATATGTAGGAAATATTTTCGAAGTAGCGGAGACGGAAGATTTGATTTATATTGATCGAACATTTGCTGATGAATACTCTAATTCTATTTATACGAAGAAATTAGTAGGCGCGCTTCCTAAAGTGAAAGCGAATATGTCACAAGGAATTCCAAAGATGATAGAAATTGCAACGAGCAAAAGATGGAAGGAAGATTTTGATCATAAGCATAAGAAAAGAGCTGGAAAAGGATGGTTTCGATATAATACACGTTTTGCATTACCAGTAACAACGGAAAGTGGAGAGATTATTGAATATAATACATTTCAAGCCGTGTTGATCGTTCGTTATTCATTAGATGAAAGATTATATTTATATGATATTCAGAACATAAAAAAAGAAACGAGATACCCATCTTGGACTACAAGGTCAGATGGTCAGAAACCCGCTTCTCTTGAAGATTATAATATGTCTCAGAATGAATTGCAAGACAAAATTGATGATAATAAAAAAGAAATTACAAGGGGAGGAATCTGCGGTGAGTTATGATATTTCTTTAAAAGACCCGGTAACTAGAAAAGTAGCGAATGTTCCGGGACATTTGATGATTGGCGGTACATACAAAGCGGATTATCATCCTGAAACAGGAACTTTTACACCAGCAATGAATACAGAAGCATGGCTGAATATAACCTACAATTATAGTCGCTATTACTACGAATGCTATGAAGAGGGAATTAAAAAAATATATGGTATGTCCGGCATGGAAAGTATTCCAGTACTCGAAGATATGATTTCATTATTAATGAACAAGTATCAAACGAATGGAGTATGGTTGAAATCAAAACGCACTAAAACAATATATTATGATGAATTTGGCAATGAGATTGATTATTTGGAAGTCATTACAGGAAGAAAAATATCTTGTCGAAAAGAAAATATCGAATACGAGGTAGATGAAGGTGATACTGGATATTATTGGACACCAACTGCGGCAAATGCAATTCGACCATTATATAAATTGATCGCATTAGCAAGAATGCGACCGGATTGTATTTGGGATGGAGATTAAGGAGGCCGATTGTGAAGGCTTTTTAGAGTAGCTTCAAAGTAACGGCGAAATTTCATAGGATGATGTGGGCACTTAAAATTTCACTTGATACCCAAACCATAAGGCTGTCCTTAGGCGAAACCCTGGCGCATAGAATCTTTCTCCCTTGCATACATTGTAAAAAGATGTTTGCAGGGGATTTTTTTGAAAGATTATATTGAAGAAAGAGCCGTGGAAGTCGCTGAATTTATCATAGAAAATAATGCAACGGTCAGACAAGCGGCGAAGAAGTTTGGAATTTCGAAATCGACGGTACACAAAGACGTCACCGAACGTCTCTGCTTTTTGAATCCATCGATTGCCC